>CAYGXB010000011.1:0-22389 GCA_964353605.1 uncultured Bacteriovoracaceae bacterium | reverse complement strand
TGAAAGGGGCAAGGTATTTTATTGGAGTGACTCTCCTCTGTCTCCTGATTATCCTATGGTCATTTGGGTATGCAGAGGAAAAGGTCCCCTATCCATTGAGCGGGCTTGAAAGGCAGGCCGTGGATTTCAGCCTCAAGGACCTGAACGGGAGGACGGTGAGTCTGAAAGACTACAAGGGGAGAAATGTCCTCCTCGTGTTCACGACCACCTGGTGCCCATACTGCAAGCGGGAGATCCCGGACCTGAAGAAGATGCATGAGGCATACCGGGGAAAGCTCGACATTCTCGCCGTGTACATCAATGAGAGCCAGAAGAAGGTCGAGGCCTTCGTGAAAGACTACAAAATTCCCTATACCGTGCTCCTGGATCCGAAGGCAGAAGTCGCCAGAGCGTATGGCGTGTTCGGCGTCCCCACGAAGGTGCTCGTCGGGAAAGACAGCAAGATCTATTGCTTTATGTGCCGCTCACTGGATGTGATGCTGGAGAAGCTCATCGGTAAATAGGGGGGCAAGGCACACTTTGCTCCCTATGAGCGTTTTATGCGCCCTTCGGCCACCTTCACCGCTTCCACACCGTCCTTCGCGTATGCTGCGCCGATGGATTCGGCGTATGTCCGAGTGACCACCGCTCCGCCGACCATGAAGGGGCAGGTCAGCCCTGAGTCTTTGGCACGTTCGATCACTTCCTGCATCTTCACCATGGTGGTCGTCATGAGGGCGGAAAGGCCCACAAGATCCGGCTGATGTTTTTTCATCGCATCGATGATGGTCTCGTGCGGAACATCCTTGCCGAGGTCGATCACTTCGAAGCCGTTGTTCTTCAGCATGAGGCAGACGATGTTCTTACCGATATCGTGGATATCCCCCTTGACCGTGGCCATGATGATCCTGCCTTTCTTTTGGCCCTTTGTTTCGGCGCTGATGAGCGGCTCGAGGCGGGCGAACCCCTTCTGCACGGTCTCGGCACTGGCGATGAGCTGTGGCAGAAAGTAGGTCTTCTGCTCGTAGAGGTCCCCGACCTGTCGGATGGCAGGGATCATGATCTCTTTCACGAGGGCATCGGGAGCGATCCCCTTCCCCAGGGCCCTGTCCAGGAAAGCGGAGATCTCCTCCCGGTTGCCCTCAAGAATGGCGTTATGGACAACAAGCTCAATGGGACTATCATGTGTTTCTGAAACAACGTTACCCACCTTGATTTGCATGTTGCCATATTTTTCTATATATGCCTTTGCCCCCTTGTCCTTGTTCCTCAGGACATCCGTGGCGAGCTTGATGCTCATGAGCTCCTCGCTGCCGGGATTGGCGATGGCGAGGCTCAAGCCCCGTGCCGCAGCCATCGCAAGGAATCCCGCATTGATCCATCTTCGCTCGGGGAGGCCGAAGGAGACATTCGAAAGGCCGATCACGGTCCTGACTCCGAATTCTTGCGCACACCATTCGATTGTGTTCAGCGTCTCGCTGGCCGCCGCCTGGTCGGTGGAGACCGTCATGGCCAGAGCATCGACGACGATATCTTCCTTGAAGAACCCTTGCGCATGCACCTCCCGGTACATCTGCAAGATGACCGCTTTCCTCTCGGTCGAGGTCCTGGGTATGCCATCGTCCGTGAGCGGCAGGAGGATGAACATGGCCCCATACTTCTTGGCAAGGGGGAGGAGCCTCTTCAGCTTCGCCACCTCGCCGGGGATAGAGTTGATGAGCGCCCTCCCCGGATAGATCCGCAATGCCGCCTCGACGGCCTCGACATTGGACGAATCAATTACCAGCGGCAGGTCGCTCATGGTGGAGAGCAGACAGACGGCGTCTCTTATCGTCTTGACCTCATCGATGCCCGGCGTCCCCACGTTTACATCGAGCAGCATTGCCCCGTCCTGCTCCTGTTCCCTTGCGAATTGCCGCACGAGGCTGAATTTGCCCTCTTTCAGTTCCTCCTGCAAGGCGGGCTTGCCAGTGGGGTTGATACGCTCGCCGATGATCACCAGGGGGGTGTCCTTGTGGAGAATCACGTTTCTCCGTGCCGAGCTCAGGGCACTGATGGATGCGGCCAATGGTGCCATAGGCTTCGCATCGGCAACCTGGGATGCCATGACCCTGATATGGTCGGGCGCTGTGCCGCAGCAGCCACCGAGGAGGTTCACACCGGCAGCGACGAACGCCTTGCCGAAAGCGCCGAATTCCTCCGCCCCCATCTCAAAGATCGTCCTGCCTTCGACGAGCCTGGGTAAACCAGCATTCGGCTTTGCCACCAGCGGTACCTTGGCAAACGGTTTCATGGCCTCAATGAGGGGGAGCATATCCTGGGGGCCGGTCGAGCAGTTGCACCCGACGGCATCGGCACCGAGGGCCTGTAGGGTGATGAGGGCAGAAACCGAGTCGGTGCCGCTCAAGGTCCTGCCCCCCCGCTCGTAGGTCATGGTCACGATGGTGAAGCTCTCGGTGATCTCCCTTACCGCAATGAGGGCCGCCCGTGCCTCCTGGATATCCAGCATGGTCTCGATCATGAACATATCGACGCCGCCCTCCAGGAGACCTCGCACTTGCTCCTTGAAGACCGCGACGGCATCCTCAAAGCTGACCTCGCCGAACGGTTCTATAAACCGGCCCATGGGGCCGATATCCCCGGCGACGAGGATCTCATTCCCGACGGCCTCCCTGGCAATCCGCGCCAGTCCCTTGTTCATCCCGTGGACATCATCAAAGCCATACTCGAAAAGTTTGAACCTGTTCGCTCCGAAGGTAAACGTGGAGATCATATCGGAACCGGCGGCCTTATAGCCTGTGTGCACCTCCTTGATATGCTCTGGATATTCGAGGCACCATTGCTCTGGACACACACCGTGTGGCAAGCCGCGTGCCTGGAGCTGGGAACCGGTGGCACCGTCAAGGATGAGTACCCTCTTCTGAATAAGCTCCAAGATCTCACGCTTCCTGTTCACGCTCCCCCCCTCGTATCCCCGCCAGAGCGGAAACGGACTTCTCCGGCACCAGGATGCAGCTCGCGGTGATGCTAACACCGATGCGCTCGAGCATCAACAGATTATATATCAGCCTCTGGTTTTCGAGGGCGAAATCGCCGTAGCCTGCTGAAAAACGCCGCTTTGTAAGCGTCTTCCTCTGCCTGAGCAAGGTCTGATTGTAATACGCCATGATCCAATCCAGGGCTACGTCGACCACCTCGCTCGCCGCGGCGTCCAGGACAACCCCCCGGGTAACATTTGCACCTACCACATCCGCCGTAATGGCAGACATTATTCTCTCCCCCGCGGTGGCGGCCATGATTAAGACCTCTGCAGACCCCACGAGCATCCAGGCCAGAGAAACGCTTTCGAGGAGCACGCCACCCTCGAGATGAATTTCAGTTTCGCTCCTGTCCTCAATCGTTAAGATGAGGGACGATCCCCTAAGATCAATGAGGCTCAGAGCTTCATCGATGTATCTTTCGATCTCATCGGAGAGCGCAGAATCTATCTGGGTCATGCCCTTTTTGTATCCAAGACGGGTATATATGGCATCCCGTGGGGTGGCAATCTTTATGGAATAGAAAAAGTGTGGTGCCTGCATCTTTATCGTTCCTATATACAAATAGTGCTAGATTCAAGACCTTTCTCTGGCAATGCTTCAGTCCAGGGTAGCCCTAAGGCCATAGTATAAGAAACTCAATACCCCGACATCCCTTGGTCTCAAGGGGGGCAATGATCTGCAGAGGAAAGGGGTGCATTGTGAAGCGCTGCAAGCCACCTTGACCGGGCTCGATTTTCTCTGCTATAGGGGTACCATGAAGGTATCTTCAAAGGCACGGGAGATCAAATCCTTTCTTGTCATGGACATCCTGGAGGCTGCGCATACCATGTCCGCTACCACAGATATCATCCATTTGGAAGTCGGGGAGCCGGATTTCGATACCCCGCCTTGCATCAGAGAGGCCGCTATCCGGGCTATGCAGGAGGGGAAGATGCATTATACCCATTCGCTCGGCATCCCTGAGCTGAGGATGGCTATCGCGCAGCATTACCGGGCGACCTACGGGGTTCCCATTGATCCGGAGCAGGTCCTCGTGACGGCCGGATCTTCCCTTGCCCTGCTGATCGCCTTTGCAACCCTCTTGGACAGCGGCACCGAGATCATCATGACCGATCCCTACTATGCCTGCTATCCTAATTTTGCACGGTTCATCGATGCCGTGCCTCGGTTCATACCGACCCGCTCGGACGGGTTTCAGCTCGACCCGGGAAAGGTGCGGGGAGAGATCAACCCGAAGACGCGCGCCCTCCTCATCAACTCGCCGGCAAACCCTACGGGGGTCTGCCTCGACCGAGAGCATCTCGAAGGTATGAGCGCACTCGGTATCCCCATCATATCGGATGAGATTTACCATGGCCTCGTTTATGCGGGGGAGCAACATACCATCTTGGAGTATACGGACAACGCCATCGTGATCAATGGTTTTTCCAAGGCGTATGCCATGACCGGCTGGCGCCTCGGCTGGGCCGTGTTCCCGAAGATGCTGATTAGAGCGGCCCAGAAGATCCAGCAGAACCTCATGATATGCGCCCCTTCCATTGCCCAGTGGGCGGGAATAACCGCGCTTACTGAGGCCAAGGACGATGTGGAGCATATGCGGATGGTCTTTTCCCGCCGGAGGGACATCATGCTTTCTCAGCTGCAGGTCTTCGGGTTCAACGTCGAAGTGAAGCCCACCGGGGCATTCTATGTGCTCGTCGATATGGCGCATGCATCGAATGATTCTTATACGCTCGCATTCGACATCCTGAAGCATACAGGGGTCGGTGTGACGCCGGGCATCGATTTCGGCCCTGCGGCCAAGGCCTACATCCGCTTTTCCTACGCGAACTCCGAGGAGAACATCAGAGAAGGCATCCGCAGGGTGGGTGAGTATATCAAGGCCCAATGATGGTAAAGATCCGCGATGCCCGGTTTGCGGGCAGCATCTATGAAAAGAAGGAGCGGCTGCTTGAAGTCGCGGTAGCGGGAAGGTCGAATGTCGGGAAGTCCTCCCTGATCAACGCCCTCCTGAACCGCAAGTCACTGGTGAAGACGAGCAAGCTGCCGGGGAAGACCCGCAATATCAACTACTTCAGGGTTGATCTGGTGGATAGACCCTCCCTCTACCTCGTGGACATGCCGGGTTATGGCTATGCAAAGGTCCCGCGGGGGATGGTGGGGGTATGGGAACGGCTGGCCAAGAGATATTTCCTCGCCAATGCCGATCTCAGATTGCTCCTGCTCCTCATCGATATCCGCAGAGACATGCGTGACGAGGAATGGATAGCTCTCGATCTCATCAGGCACACGCCAGCCAAAGCCGTCGTGGTTGCCACAAAGACTGACAAGGTAAGTCCTTCAGAAAGACAGAGAAAGGCAAACGAACTCCATGCCGCATGCGGGAACCTCCCCATCATCACCTCCTCGTCCAAGAAGTGGGGTATGGATCAGATCTGGCAGGCGATCATCGAAGCCCTCCCCTCATGAGGCGTCTTGCGCATATCAAAGTTGCAGGGATGGGGATGACTCGGAAAATAGGTATAGTCCTTCTAGCAGTGTTTGTGATAGAATAGCATCATGAAAGATAAGACCCAGACCATGCTCTTCGTCATATTCATCCTCATCTTCTTTGTCGTTCCTCCCCTGCTCAAGCTCTTAGGTCAGTATACCCTGAACAGCAAAAAGAACCGGGGCGAAAACACAGAAGCGCAACCGGCTCATGAAGAAATCAGCGACATGGGGAAAGAAGAGCGCAGGCCAGAGGTCGGGCCAGTCACATCAGAGAACCAAGGTAAGCCGATAAACCCGAGATGGTTCTAGACAAAGAACGCGGCAATCCGGGCATACGTTTTCTCTTCGGCGTATGCATCATCGCGCTGTGCATCTACATATTCTATATCGTCCGCACCATGCAGATCAGCCCGGAACTCTTCCTCGTCCCCACCGAGATCCAAACGAGGGAGTATCCTTGCAAGGTGGTCCGGGCTAAAGGACTGCTCTTTTGCATACCGGCGCAGATGGGCTATCGTATGCAGGCAGATGGCCTCCATTTCTACTCGCTGGAGCACAAGGTCACAGGCCTCTTCCAGGTCCAACAGCGTCTGCCGAATGAACAGGCGTGGAGGGATTCCCTGAGTAAAACCCTCATACATCCCTTCCTGGGTGAGGTAGATGGCATGGATGCCTTTACCCTCATGAAGATCATCCTGGAGAAGAAATACAATCCAACCCTCATGGGGTCGAAGGCGAATATTCTCCCTGCCTGGTTTCGGGGGAAAAAGGAGGCCTGCATCCTTATCCCCGAAGGCCTTCAAGCCCTGCTTTTTTATACACCGGATCAGTGCCTGGGGCTTCTCTTCAGGGAGGAAAGGGTAATTATCCTCTCCACGACGGGAAGACTCGATAAGACGCTGGCGGCAAGTTTCCTCAGGTCAATCACTCTCCCGTGATCGGGAGCACCACCGCCGGACATTTGGGGTCCTTCAGAAATTTCTGTGCATAATCGCTCTTGAACATCGAGAGCGAGCCGATCTCATGCCCGAGGACGAGGAGATCGATATCCTTGGCCGCAATCTCCTTGTTGAGAACCTCCAGCGGATCTCCAATCCGAACGAGGCGGTGGTCATGATCAAGGTCACCGATCGACTGGCTGCAGATGGCATACATCTTATCCTGAGCGGCCTTGGGCATCTCCTGTTCGAGCTTGTCCGTGTTGATGTGGGGCACATAGAAGCCGGCGAATTTCCTGATGTCGGTGACTGCGTGGAGGACATACAGTTCCGCATCCATGCGCTCGGCAATCATATGGGCATATTCCACAACATAATGACTGGGCTTACTCAGATCTATATAGCAAAGCACCTTTTGAGGTTTTCTGACCTTCGCTTTCTTCATAGCAAACCTCCCCGCGTCGTATCATTCATCCTTCGTACACAGCGATTCTATCACATGCTTGAGCTTTTTCATATGAAAGGGTTTGGTCATGAATGCATCCGCTCCCTTTTCCAAGGCTATTTGCTTGGCTTCTTTGGGGGAAACACCGGTGATCAGGATAACGGGCAATCCAGGGTACCTGCTTTTTATCTCGCCCATGAGGGTCAGTCCGTCCATGCCTCTCATCTGAATGTCAGACACCACCACCTGGATATCCGTGGTCTTCATGAGATCAAGGGCTTCATACCCATTGCCAGCAGTATAAACTTTGTACCCGAACATGCGGAGAAACTCCGCCATCGTCTCGGTGAGCTCCTGCTCGTCCTCCACGACTAAAATATTGCGCGCCTTACTCACTCTATCTTCCCGCTTGAAAGATCTATCATCTCATAATCACTCAGGGATGCATACTTCTTGGTCTCAGCCTTCGTCAGTTTCGCGAGCTTTTCCATGACCTCTCTGATCTTGAAGATCTGATTCTCCATAGTCTTCAAGGATTTCTGGATATTCTCATTGTGTTCCAGCAGGGGGGATAGCTGCAATATCTCGATATTTCCGAGGATGATATTGAGGGGGGTATTGATCTGGTCGGAAAGGGTGACGGCAGTCTTGGCAATGGCGCTCACGTCCTGGAGTCTCTGCTGCTCTTCACCGTAATGCAGCATCTCGAGGGCCCTGCGCACCCGGAGGAGCAACTCATCTTCATCGCAGGGCTTGATGAGGTAATCATAGACACCGAGTCTGAGGGCGGTAACGGCTGTCTTGAGGGAGCCATATCCGGTTATCAGGATGACCATGGTTCTTGGAGAGAGGACCTTTACGTTCTCAAGGAGCTCAAGTCCGTCCATGCCCTCCATGACAAGATCCGTAAGCACGAGATGGAATTCCTGCTCATATAATATCTTGAGCCCCGCCTCTGCCGAAGCCACATCTACGACCTCATATCCGTGGGACCGCAGGATGTTCACGAGGGAATAGCGCACGATCTCTTCATCGTCTACGATGAGTATCCTCTTCCTATCGACTGTCTGATCCCCATTCATCGCTGAGCACTCATGCGTTACGCAAAGGCGCGATATCCACCGCGACGGACATCCCCAAACGATCCTTTGTTACGCTCCAATCTTGTTTTGCACAATATCCCTGAACTCCTTGATACGGAACGGCTTTCGGATGAAGGTCACCCCTGTTTCCTCCAGGAAGCGCTTAACCTCCCGGTCATAGGTATCCCCGGTGACAAAGATGAACCGCTTCTCCAAACCCGGGCATCTCTTCTGCATCTCCCGATAGAACTCCATACCGTCCATTTCTGGCATCCTCAGATCGGAGATGATGAGATCCCAATCGAACCCTTGCAAGTTGTTGCATGCCTCTCGTCCGTTGCGATAACAATGCGCCTCATATTTAGGGGTCAAGGCATCCACCATGAGGTGCTGTAGTTCTTCTTCATCCTCCACCACCATGATCAGGCATTTCTCCGTCCTCTTGCCCGGGATCACCTGTGCTTCGGGTGCCTGGTCGGGGGTGGCGGGATGCGCTGTTTCCGGGCAGGGGACACCAGGTAATTTTATCTGCGCTAGGGTTCCGTGACCGGTATTCTCAATGGTAATCTCACCCTTATGATCGGTGACGATACCGTAACATATACTCAAGCCCAGCCCAGTACCCTTGTCCAGGGATTTCGTGGTAAAGAACGGATCGAAGATCTTCGGCAAGATCCCTTCCGGTATACCGGGACCGGAATCTTCGATCTGTACATGGACAAATCCATCCCGTGCGAATGATCGTATGCTGATGCTGCCGCTTACCTTGCCGATGGCATCGATGGCATTATTGATGAGGTTTACCAGCACCTGTTCTATGCAGTTCATATCCGCTTTGATATTGAGCGGTTCGGGCGGCGACACGTGGATGATCTTGATATCCTTCTTATGGAGTGTGGAGGAATAAAGGTTGATGATCCTTTCGATGACCTCTCGTATCTCAAAGGGCGTTTTCTCTGGCGGCAGGTTTCGGGAAAAACTCAAGAGCGACCCCATGATATTCTTGGCAGAGTTGGCGGAGTTCATCATGTGGGAAAACCGCTTCTTATCGGTTTCATTCAGAGCGGAGACGTCGATGAGTTCAGCGAAACCCAGAATAGGGGTGAGTTTGTTGTTTAATTCATGGGCGATGCCCGAAGTGAGCAGACCCAGCGATGTGAGCTTCTCATTCTGTATGCTCCTCTGCTCCATATGGCGCTTGAGGCTGATGTCTTTCGTCATGATCAGATTCTGGTCATCCGTGAGCTGCTTGATGAAGAATTGCCCGATGATCCTGTGGCGTTTCCCGATCTCCACCGGTATATCGAACTCTACGCATCCTTCAGGAGGAAGCATCGAGAACTGCTGCAGGATAGAGGAAACGCTCGCCGGATCGAATATATCGTGGATGGTCTCGGGGACCCCTCCCACCATCCTCTTTAAGGCATTGTTGGAAAAGGTTACGCGTTCGTGATGGAGGATGATGATCAACTCGTCCGTGGCATCAATGATGGCCTTGTACCGCATGGTAATTTCCTTGAGGCCTTCTTCCTTCTTCAGCACGAGCTGTTTGAGACCCATATACTCCTGCTGGAAGACCTCATTGAGACCAACGAGCGTGGTGAGTTGCCCCACAATGAGACCGAGGAGTTCGAACATGCGCACATGGTTGATCGTGAAGAAGTTCTTGTCTGGGTGGGACAGATTGAAGACACCGATGGTCTTTTTCCCTTCACGGATCGGGATGCAGAGCATGGAACCTATCTCCACCTTGCTGTCAGGGCGCCATACGAAGAATTCGCATTCGCTGATATCGTTCACAAGTACGGTGGTCCCCTCCAGGGTGCATATACCCGCCACTCCCTCGCCGAGAGCCATGGTGACTTCTTTGTTGATATCGGTGTTATGAATGCCGGTAGCGGCCTTGAGTGCTATGCGATCTCCTTCGACGAGAAACACCGAGGCATTGTTACACCGTGATTCCTCGACCAGGACATTCACGAGAAAGGAGAAAAACTCGTCTTCCAAGGAGGCCTTCCCCACGAATTCCGACAGCCGGAAAATGCCCGAGAGGATCCCTATGGTCTCTTCATAGAAATTGCTGGCCTTCCCCAGGAGATCCAAGAGCTTCTTCTCTCGCTTGGACGATCCCTCCGGCGATCCCAGAATTTCCTCATCATCTGCCATCGGGCGGCTGTGTTGATCCATCAGATAAGACCCTCTATCGTTGCCGTGGATTGTCTATAAACGTTGCGCATATCATGGATGAACTCGGGATATGTTTCCCCAAGATATTTCTCCACCGGGGAGGATTCCCGCAAGAGATCGGTCTCCAGCCTCTTTTCTTCCTGATGGACAACGAGATCCGCCAGAAAGATGATGCTCGACAACCTGCTCACCGGGGCATGATGGTGCCTTATAATATCGATCACCTCGGAGGGAAAATGCCAACGCTGCGCAACGGTCTCGCCGATCATGGTGTGATCAAAAGTGAAGGTCTCCTGCTCCCGAGTAATGTTCGGCCAGGAATCCTGAAACAACGGGATATAGGCATCGGGCTCTTTCCAGACCAGCACCACCCTCCCCAGGTCATGGAGAAGACCACCGGAGAAGAGAGAACTCCTTTCATCCCTGCTCCGGCCCATGCTCAAGGCGGTTAAGGCAACGGCAAAAGAATGCCGCCAGAGTTCACTGGCGATCTTCTCCTTGCTGCTGAAGGTTTGCATGACCGCCATGGATAGGGTGATACAACGTACCATATCGAAGCCGATGACCAGGACGGCATCATGGATGTTCTTAGCCGTCTTGGCGTGCCCATAAAAGGCGGAGTTAGCAATCCGGATCACCTTGGCCGCCATGGCAGGGTCGCTCTCGATGATGCGTTCCACATCCCTGATGTCTGCATTTTCGTCCTCAATGACACTGAACAATCTCAGCTTGCTCGTCCTGAGCGTTGGTATTTCTTCCAGATCGATCTCCAGGGTCATACCTATCCCTCACCACTCTATAATAGATATTTGTTTAACGGCATGTTTGCTGGTAAACTTTAACCTTAAGCGATACGGTTCCGCAATGATGCTTGAGCATGCAGAGAGAGGCCTTGTATTTTTTTTCATCTGATGCATATAGGCAATAGCAAATCAGTATAAAGGAGTGCAAAATGGCACGGTGCATGACGAGAAAAGGCGGAGAGAAGGTACGGCATACGGGCGTCGTCTTTTCGGGAGGACCTGCGCCGGCGGCGAATGCGGTGATCTCTTCGGCCGCCGTTGCCTGTATCAAGAACGGGATAAAGGTCACCGGCTTTCTTTATGGCTACAAATTCCTGGAGAACTTCAGCTCTGGCTCTTCCTTCAGGGAGGGTGAACACTATATCAAGCTTGATATGGACACCGTCGAGGGGCTCCGTAATTCCCAGGGCGTCCTGCTCCACAATGCACGGGTAAACCCCGGCAGCGCCATCAAGACCTGGGATGACCTCGCCCACCCCGACAAGAACAAGAAGCTCATCAACATATTCAAGGCATGCGCGCACCTCAAGATCGATGCCCTGATCTCCATTGGCGGAGACGACACCCTGAAGACCGCCAACTACCTGCACAGGATACAGGCCGTGGTCCCGGACTTGAGACCGGTGAAGGTCGTGCATGTCCCCAAAACTATCGACAATGACTACCATGGCATCGACTGGACCTTTGGGTTCTTCTCTGCGGCGGAATGTGCAGCGAAGATCATCCGCAACCTCATGGCGGACAGCTACTCCTCCGGGAGCTGGTTTATCGTCGAGATCATGGGGCGGAAAGCCGGCTGGCTGACCTATGCGGCGGGGATGATGGCCGAGGCCACCAAGATGATTTCGGTGGAGGATATCGAAGAAGATACCCTCGACCTCGACAGGCTCGCCTTAGTGATATCGAAGCTCATCGAGGCGCGGAAGAAGGATGGCAAGAATTACGGGGTGGTATGTGTCGCCGAGGGGGTGGCCGACAAGCTCCCGGATGAGATCAAGTGCAAGGAGATCGACGGCCACGGCAATGTGGTGCTCACCGGCCTCGAGATCGGCAAGATGCTCGCCGAGCGGCTCTCCCAAATCCACCATGCGCGGACGGGGCAGAAGGTCAAATGCATCGCCAAGCAGATCGGGTACGAGACTCGCTGTACAGCACCTTCGGGATTCGACGTCATCCTGGGAAGCCAACTCGGCACCGGTGCCTATCGAGCCCTCGCGGAAGAGGGCCTCGCGGGGGTCATGATCAGCATCGGGGAACAGATGAGTCTCAGGTATGTCCCGTTCGACGATCTCATCGACGAGCAAACGGGCCTGACCAAGCTCAAGTTCATCGAGAAGGACAGCGACTTCTGGAGACTGGCACGTTTCCTCGAATTCACCCCCAAACCTTAAAGCTCAATCCCCTTGCCCCCCTTGGTCTCAAGGGGGGGGGCCAACGATCCGCCGCCCAGCCCGCTAGCTTTATCATCGTTCGAGCAAGCGGGCTGCATGGCGGATATGTCAACCACCTGAAGATTCAGGGGGGTTGTAGTGTCAAGATCTTATACCACGCGGTTGGGAGGGGTTTCGCCCCGCAGAAAGGCGAGGATGTTATCCACGGCCAAGTCCGCCATCTTTGCCCGGGTGCTGACGGTGGCGGAGGCGATATGCGGCAGGAGCACGACATTCTTGAGTTTCATAAGCCCCGGGTGCACCTGGGGCTCGCGCTCGAATACGTCCAGCCCCGCTCCGGCGATACGGCCGGATCTCAATGCCTCTGCCAGTGCTCCCTCATCGATCACTGGTCCCCGCGAGGTGTTGATGATCACTGCCGTGGGCTTCATGAGAGCGATTTTTCTCTCTCCGATCAGGTGCCGTGTGCCGGTTGTGAGGGGCACATGGAGGGAAATGAAGTCGGAGGCCAGAAGGAGATCATCGAGTTCCACACGCTGGGCGCCTACGTGAGACTCCAGCACCTCGTTCCGACGCTCGTCCACATAGACGACCCGCATATTGAATCCCCTGGACCTCAAACCCACCGCTGTGCCAATGCGGCCGGCCCCGATGATGCCGAGGGTTTTTCCGAATATGTCACACCCGAGTATGAGGTTGGGGTCCCATCCCGGCCATCTCCCCTCACGCAGATACACATCTGCCTCCACGATCCTCCGTGCTACCGAGAAGAGCAAGGCCCAGGCAAGATCTGCCGTAGCATCGGTGAGCACACCAGGGGTGTTGGTGATGACGATCCCCCTTTCCCTTGCGGCGCGGATATCGATGTTGTCATATCCCACCGCATAATTCGCAATGATCCGCAAGCTTCCTGCAGCATCTATGACAATCGCGTCTACCGGATCGGTTAAGAGGCACAGGAGGCCCTCTTTGCCCTTTATCCTTGCGAGGAGCTTCTCCTTCGGTATGGGGCAATCCTTGTCCCAGATATCAAGGGCACAGCTCTGTGCGAGTCTTTCCAGCGCCCTGCCGGGAAGCCTCCTCGTAACGAGTATCTCCATGCTTTCCTCCATCTGCGGGGTTGATCTCCTATATCAGGATCATAACTAACCGACAACTATGGTAAGGATCGCAACGTTAGAGCTATGCGGAATATCAGTTTGGGTCTTATGAAATCTCACGCAAAATCCGTTAAGAGATATGTGGGTAACTCGGATGTCATTTGAAATTTACTTACATTCTGTGTAGGTACAGTAGGCGGTATGGAGAAGTATACACTGAAAAACGCGAAGGTCCTGGTGGTGGATGACGAGGTGGAGACCCTCAATCTCATCAGCGACTATCTAACCGAAAAGGGGATGAACGTGGTCACGGCGGACAACGGCGATCACGCCTTGCGCCGCTTCACGGAAGAATACTTCCATATCGTCATCCTGGATATCTACCTGCCGGATATCAACGGCATCGAACTCCTGAAAAAGATGAAGGAGGAGCATTCCAAGGTCTTTGTCATCATGATCACCGGGTATGGAACCATCCATGACGCCGTGGAATGCATGAAACTCGGGGCAGCTGACTTTATCACGAAGCCCATCCTCCTCGATCATCTTCACATCACGATCAGCCGCATCCTCGAAGAGGCCAGATTGAAAGAAGAGGCGGAGCTCGCCGAGTACTACAGGAATCTCTCCCATACCGATGAACTCACCGGGCTCTACAATCATCGGCATCTCGTAGCAACGCTCAAGCAGGAGGCGGAGCGGCACTTGCGCTACAATCATATCCTGAGCCTCGCCATGATCGATATTGACGACTTCAAACAGTATAACGACACGCATGGCCACGAGGCGGGGAACGATCTCATCGTCCACCTGGCAAACACCATGCGGCAGAACACCAGGAACTGCGACGTACTCACCCGCTATGGCGGAGAGGAATTCGTCGTCATCTTCCCGGAAACCCCGCTCCAGGAGTCCTATAACGTGGCCCAGAGGATATGCAGGGCCCTGGAACTCAATCTCGGCATCACCGTGACCATAGGGCTGGCGAGCCTGCCCAAGGATACGCTGGATCATAGTGACTTGATCGGGTTGGCGGACAGGGCCATGTATTGGGGAAAGATGCACGGGAAGAACCAGATCGTGATCTATGCAACGGATACCGCTACGTGTAAATAGAGATCCCCCGCCTTCTTGGCGAAGTTCGTCCTTCCCATACCCTGAACCCTGAGCACCGTTCCGGACTGAATGTTCTGCGGAATATGGACCTTGATTTGCTTGGGGTTGAAGCCGGGCTTGTACTCGAGCGTGATGTAACCGCCCCTGTGGGCGATGCTTCTTGGGACCACGATACTCTGATGTATATCCATGACATTGTGGAAGAAACTGGTCGCGCCCTCGATGGCCAGCTTGATCAGACCACGCCGGATCACATCCTTCGGCCTGCCGCCATAGACGAATGCCTCATAGATGAAAAATCTGCCCATATTGAAGAATTTCTCGATCCATTCCGGCTTGAGCGGCATCTCATTGAATACCTTGCTGTATTCAGTATGGGTAAAGATATCTTCAAATATCCGTTGCTGTTCGAACGAGACATGGTTTCGGTCGTATTCCTTGCGCTTATGGGGATCGATGAGCGCCCCGTAGGCCTCGGTGATTTCCCTGAACCGCACTTCAGAATGCAGATCCCGGTTGACGTCGGGATGGACCTTGAGGGCAAGTCGCCGGTACGCCTTCTTGATCTCTTCCGAGGTGGCGGTTTTCGCCAACCCCAGGATCAAATAGTAGTCCCTTGCCATATATTTTCGAGTATAGAATAAAAGGGCTCTGCCTTACAAGCACCCTATCGAAAAGACTGAACGAACCTCTCCGATGGAATCTCTATGGCGGTAAGGCAGCCTCCATAGACGGCGCCGGTATCGATACCGATCTTGTCCGGTCTGACGAATGGTAGGGTGAACGGGGTATGGGCGAATATGACCTTTTTCGGCATGCCGGTCGGCGCGAAGATGAACTCGTCCCGGATCCATACGAGATCAGGATGGGCCTGCTGGTAAAGGGAGATACCCGGCTTGATGCCCGCATGCACATAGATATAGTCATCATCCTCATAGTACCACGTGAGCCGTTCATAGAACACCCTGTGTTCCGGCGGCAGAGACCGAGCGATAAGGGTGGGTGTCTGGATCCACTCGTCTGTATAGGAGCGGATGGTGCTCCCGCCTCCATTTGCGAGGTAGAGGTCACGATTTCTCCCCCATTCCAGGTAATCCAGGAACATGTCCTCATGGTTCCCCCGCAGGAAGATACACCGAGCAGAGGAGGACAGATCGATCAGGCGATCGACGACCTCTTTCGGGGAGTCACCTCGGTCGATATAATCCCCCAGGAAGATCAGGCTGTCATCACTTTCTGGTCTGATCCTGGCGAGGAGGTCCTCGAGCTTTTCCAGACAGCCGTGGATATCCCCGATTGCAAAGGTCCTCATAAGCCTGTGATTACCATAGAGCCCAGGGGAGGTAAAGGCGTTCTGAAAGAGGAACGCCGCTTCCGTTTCCCACAGGGAGCGTAACGTCTCGATGCTGCAATTTTTAACCGGTTGTCAGCAGAAGGGCCGGGTCTTCAGGAAGGATACTTCATGAGCCGCATGATCTCGATCTTGGTATCAAGATATTTTTGTTGGGCCTTGTCCGAGGAAGGATTGAGCCCCTTGGCAAGCGTATACGCATTCAATGCGTCGTTGAGAAGCTTGGCCTTTTCCCGCCCCTTCTTCGCTGCCGCCTTCGCCTCATAGGCATACCCTAAGGACATCGCGACATCATAGTCTTTGCCTATCTTCAGATACTGCTTACAGGCCTCGATGATCCTGTCCTCGTCACGCAACGCCACAGCGGCGCTCACCAGCCCCTTTAGGTTTTCTTTCGTCCCCTTCTTCCGGGTCAGGGAAGCATAATACGTATAGGCATCGGCATTGCGGCCCAGCTTGAGGGACAGGAGAGCCGCCCGGGAAAGGGCATCGGTATCGTCAGGCTTGACCTTCAGCAGCATGGTGTAGGTCTTCAAGGCCTCTTTTTCGTTTCCCGCTTTGTCATAGGAAACCGCCAGATTGTACATGATGACGGGATCATGCGGCGAGAGAACCAGCGCTTTCTGATAGTAGGCTATCTGCGCCTTGGGATCGCCGATATTCCCCATGAGCTGCCCCAGCTGGGCCACGGCATTCTTATCGGATGGATAGAGGCTGATGTACCGCTTCAGGAGGGGTTCCGCCTCTTTGTAGTCCTTCCTCTGCAGGGCGTCCTGGATGACCGGAACGAGGACCTCTTTCTTTTTCGCGGTACCGACAGCCGATCGATAGAGATCCATCGTTTTGGCCTTCTCGCCGCGGTCCTCATAGGACTTTCCGAGGTCAAGGATGATCTCTTCATTGCCTTTATCCAGTTCGTGGGCCTTTTCGAGATAGATTATCCGCTCTGAGAGATTTCCCTGTTCCCCAGCAATATAGGCCATGTGCCTGTATGTGCTCGTGGTGGGTTTGCCCTGCTCCACGATCTTCTTGTTGATCGCCAGGGCTTCATCGAAGAGGTGTAACTTTATGTAATACGTGGACAACCGCTCGAGGGCTTTTGCATTCTCAGGATCCTTATCTAGAATGGACTTATAGATACCGACCAAGGCCTCGTAATTCCCCTTTTCAGATAGGAGGGCATCTAGACTATCGAGGAAGTAGTTGTTCTCCGGGAAGGTCGCGTAGGCGCTCCGTAAGAGAGCGATTTTTTCATTGACATCCTGCGCCTTGGCAAGGCGTTTCATGAAGTCATCCTCTGCAATCTCGATCTCGATGGGGACCTTGGCGATAAGGCGATCGATGTAGTAAACATCGATCGGAATGGATTTTATCCCGGCCTCCAAAAGCTGCTTGCGGATTTCCGAGGTCTGAAGCGGTTCATGGAGGTCATTGGGTTTGCCGAAACCGGCGATATCGACCGTGAGGTAGCGGCCGAAAAAGGTGTTGGCATTGATCGTGTTGATGACCAGGGTCTCATCCCCCCTGATCTTCAAGGCATTCCCCGCCTTGATGGTATAGGGCATCTTGTTGACGCTCACCTCGAGCGAGATGAACCGGGGTGGTTTTCTGAAGAGAAAGGAGATGGTCGCCTCCCTGAAGAGACCGACCCGCCCGCCAAAGGGGATAATCAAGAAGAGGGAAAAGGCCATGGCAACAACGATAATAACAATGACTACCACATTCCCTTCGCGTCTCATATCACCCCCGGGTTTAAAGGTTACATGCGCCACTATATATGTCTCTTTCCCATTTGTAAAGTAGGGGCGAGACATATCTCACCTCTACATATCCCTTGATAATTTCAGTGAAGCTCTTTATGAAAAGCACAAGGAGGTTCGCAATGCATGTGCGCGTTTGGGATATCATCATCGTGGGTGGAGGTCCTGCCGGGCTGACGGCAGGAATTTATGCCGCCCGGGCTAAGATGAACACCCTTTTGATCGAGAGCACTTTTTCCCCCAGCCTCATCACCACCACCGACAGCGTGGAAAACTATCCCGGCTTCCCCGAGGGCATCGGGGGCTTTGAGCTCGTGGAGCGCTTCAAGCAGCAGGCCTTAGGTTGCGGGCTTAAGATCGTGCAGGGGGATGTAGCAACGATACGCAAGGCAGATGGACAGGGCCACCATGCATGGGTTGTTGCGGCTCAAGAAGACTACCCGGCGCATGCCCTGATCATCGCCACCGGTGCTAACTATGCCAAACTCAATGTCCCGGGTGAAAAGGAATTCACGGGGAGGGGGGTTTCCTATTGCGCCACTTGCGATGCCCCGTTCTACAAGGATAAGGGGGTCGTCGTGGTCGGGGGCGGAGACACCGCCGTGCAGGAGGCGCTCTTCCTCACGAAATTCGCCACGCACGTCACCCTCGTGCACCGGCGGAACGTCCTGCGGGCGACCGGCATCCTTAAGGAGCGGGCATTCGCCAACGAGCGCCTGCGCTTCGTATGGAATGCGGTGGTGGACGAGATCCTCGGCGATAAGACGGTCAAGGCGGTGCGTCTCAAGGATGTTATGTCCGGGGCAACCAGGGAGATCCGGACGGACGGCATCTTCATCTTCACCGGGCTCATCCCCAATACGGACCTGGCGGCAGATGTCGTCGAGCGGGATGCAGAGGGCTACATCATCGTAAACGAGAACATGCAGACCTCGGCCCCGGGGATCTTCTCCTGCGGGGACTGCAACCGGAAGCTCTTGCGGCAGGTGGTGACCGCCTGCGGGGATGGCGCCACCGCAGCCTTTGCGGCAGAACGCTATGTGGAAGAACTCAAGGGCATCGCCTACCCACCACGGGAAAAGAAAAAGGTTTAAGGAGGAGAGCATGGAGAATTTCGAGGACAAACCGGACCACCCCCTGATACTCACCGATAACGATCTGGATCAAGTCATAGCCAAGTACCCGTTCCTCGTCGTCGACTGCTGGGCACAGTGGTGCGGTCCCTGCCGGATGCTCGGGCCGATCATCGAGAGCCTGGCCAAGAAGCACCAGGGCGACATCGTCTTTGCCAAGCTCGATGTGGATGCCAACCCGAAGACGGCGGAGCGGTTTTCCATCCAGACCATTCCCAACCTCCTCATCTTCAAGGACGGCAAGAAGGTCGGCGACATCATCGGCGCCTTGCCCGAGGCGCAGCTCCTGAAGGAGATTACTTCCTACCGGTGAAATCTCCTCGGTATGCCAGCCCGCCTTCGACCGCTGGGGGAGACTGGTTATGCACGGGTATGTCCGGGATACGAAGGCCGGGACAAGATTTTGCATGAGGGCAGGGGGCCATGATCGAAACGCTCGAGACCATCTGGACCGTAGGACATTCAACGCGGCCGATCGCGGATTTCCTTGCCCTGCTCGCAGCGCATGGCATCCAGGCCCTCATCGATGTGCGCCGCTTCCCTGCCTCGCGCAGATCTCCCCACTTCAATCAAGCGGCCTTCGCCCAGGCGCTCGCGACGGCGGGGATCGAATATGTCTTTCTGCCAGAACTAGGGGGCTTGAGGAAACCACGTCCTGCTTCCCGCAACACCGCCTGGCGCAACGCGGGCTTCCGCGGCTATGCCGACCATATGGAAACCGTGGAATTCCGGGAGGGTGTGGAACAACTCCTCGCCATGGCGCGCAGCAAGCCCACCGTGATTATGTGCGCCGAAGCCCGGTGGTGGAGATGCCATCGGGCGCTGATCGCGGACTACCTCAAGGTGCAGGGCAGTAAGGTCATCCATATCCTCGCACCAGGCAAGAGCGAGATGCATCCTTACACCTCGGCAGCGCGCGTGAGCGAGGGGAAACTGTCATATGCACAGGCGGAGGAAAAAGCGTGACAAAAAGCGCATGCTCCCAACCCCCCTGCATCTTCGAAAGGGCTCGATATCCGCGGATGGGAGGGTGGAGGGAGGGTCGGAAAAGAAGGAGGAGAAAAAGATGGGCGCGATAAGCTTTCCAGAAGGGTTCCTGTGGGGGACGGCGGCCTCGGCGTATCAGACCGAGGGCGGGAATTACAACAATGACTGGTTTCGCATGGAGATGGTTGATCAGCAGAGACCCCTGCCGCAACGCCGTATGCAAGCGCCGTGCGGGGATGCCTGCGACCACTGGAACCGCTACCCGGAGGACTATGACCTGGCACAGGAGCTGGGCGTCCAGGTGCACCGGCTGTCCATCGAGTGGTCCCGGGTCGTTCCCAAGGAGGGCCGGGTGGATGAATCCGCCCTGGCACATTACCGGCAGATGCTCAAGGCCTTGAAGGAACGCGGTATCAAGACCATGCTCTGTTTGCATCATTTCACCATCCCGCTCTGGATGCTCGCTAAAGGCGGCTTCGAAAACCGCGCTGTATTTATGCGCGCTTTCAGGGAATACCTCGCGGTGACGGTGCGCTCCCTCGGCGACCTCGTGGACTACTGGCTCCCCATCAACGAGCCTAATGTCGTCCCCCTGGGCGGGTACCTGACCGGTTTCTTCCCCCCCTACAAGATCAATCCCCTGGCCTTCATCAGGGTCTACCGGACCTTCTTCGAGATGCACGCCCAGTCGTACCGCACCATCAAGCGGCATTTCCCCGCTGCGCCTGTCGGTGTGGCCTTCGCCTTCATGCATTTTCAACCCCATGACCCGGCGAAAACAAGGGATCGCTGGGGTGCGGCCTTCGCCAATACGACCGCCAACCTGCGGTTCTTCGAGGGCATCAAAACCGGCCGCGTCGGCTTCCCCCTGGGGCTCTGGGACGCGCTGCCCGGCCTGCAGGGTGCCATGGATTTCGTGGGGCTCAACTATTACAGCACCACCTATATGAAAGGGCTCATTCCCGTCGATTCCAAGACTGGCGATGTAGTCACCGACATGGGCTGGATCGTCTACCCCCCGGGGATCTATGCCTGCCTCGCGTATCTCGGAAAAACGGTAGACCTGCCCATCATCGTGACCGAAAACGGCGTGGCCACCAGCGATGAAGCCTTCCGGATCCAATACCTGGATGCCCATATCCGGCAGGTGCACCGGGCGCTTGTGGATGGTATACCGGTCAAGGGCTATATGTGCTGGTCCCTGACCGATAATTTCGAGTGGGACAAGGGCTTCGGCATGCGCTTCGGCCTCATCCGCATCGACTATGCCACCCAGCAGCGAACCATCAAGGAAGGCGGTCGCTGGTTTTCCGAGGTCATGCACAAAAACGGTCTGGCATAAAAAGAAAAGCCCCCACCATCCGGCGGGCTCATCCTGTGAGAAAGGCATGACCTGATGCGAGCATCGCATGGAGCGTGTTGAGTGCATGAAAAAACTCCCTGCCAGCGGCAGGGAGTTGAATACAGCACAATCTTATGGGTTGCAGGTGCTATCAGTTTAGGGTGTCGGGCAACAAAAATCAGGGTCGTCGCAGGTGGTGCAGCCTGAGGTCGAGACCTGATCGTAGTCAACGTACGACACAATGCTGCCGTCGGAAGCATAGAAATGTCCGCTGACTGATTGTTGGTTCTCCACGACGATAAAGAAGGCCTCCCATCCATCGGCCATGTCCAAATAGCCCCGTTGAAAGCCGTTGAACCCCGGGACGCTCACCGGAACATACATCCAGCCATTCATGGCTACATTGTTGGAGCACGTACTGGAAAAATCATTCGTCCACTTAAACTCGGCCACTGCATCCAATCCCGAAGTAGTGTCAAAATAAAACTCCAGGTCTAGATCGCCTGTATCACCATCGATATGGCCCGTCAACGGTGGTGTTGGATCAGGATATAATTTGAATACATACTGAGTGATGCAATTGTTCGCATCTTCCCACTCTCTCATATTGGCTATTACCCCGGCATTATTGACCTCGATACCTACCGTAGAACCGCCCTCCGGCCAGCTCAGATCTGACCCTGATCCTGTTTTGGGAAAGGCCTGCACTTTATAGAAATACACCTTGCTCGCGCCGATCGCGTCGGTATAGCTTGCGGTCTTTCCCGCATAAACCTGGGTCCAGGTGGCTGTGGGGAGTGGGGAAGTTGCTTTGAAAAGGATGTAGTGATCAGGCTTGACCTTTGTTTTCATGCCCTGCCAGACCCATGTGATGGTGATAGAAGTACCGGCTTTCAAATCATCGGCGGTGATCGCATTCGGCTTCGCACACCCCGAACCCAAGAACACGAGCCCAAATGCCACCATAACCATAAGTACCAACCATTTTCGCATATGTTACCTCCTTGATGGATTTTATGAAGTGATGCATAGAAATTTTATCTTGGAAAACCTGCTGCCTCTCTCCCCGTCCATCACCCCCCTTCTCGTGCCTGCACCTGCTCATACCAATGCACCCGGACAGGAGCCGGTCATTGCCTCAGGGACTGGAAAGCCAGCCCCATGATCTGCATGCCAATATGCCAAGGACAGAAAATTCACCTGCAAACATACCTTGCGCATGCGACAAAACAGTACAGAAA
>CAYGXB010000010.1:8737-22827 GCA_964353605.1 uncultured Bacteriovoracaceae bacterium | reverse complement strand
ATAGTCGAAACCAAGAAGCGGAGAAGGCAAGACACCCGAGACGCATGGCAGCACACCGCCGGGAAAAACATTGCAAGGGGGTATCTTCCATGGCCAGCGCAAAAACCATCGGCCGGATGATGAAGGAGTTTGGTACGGAAGCGATGCTGGGTGTTTCCAAGCTCGTGTTCCGGCTCATGTTTCCTGTGGAGAGGAAGCCGGTCGTACATGCCGCGTGGTGGCAGAAGCCTGGATTTGGTATTCAATACCAGATCGAGTATCGGCCAGGGTACGAGTGGGAGCGGGATTTCGCAGAGTTCAACCGCCGGATGAAGGACGCGAATGGCGCCTTAAAGTTCAACGGCCCCTTCTGCAAGGTCGCGCAGTGGGTCGCGTTGAGCCGGGAGGTGGGTGCCGATTACCACATGATGGAGTCCAAGTGGCACGACGGCATCTGCTACTTCAACACGCACTTGACGAACTGGAAAACCGAGATCGACTACGCCGGGCAATTCGCCGAGCTCAGCCGGCAAGCCGGCATCCCTTTTCTGTATTATTATTCGTCGGTGTTCGATCACAACCCGCAGTTCGATGCGATACAACCCAATCCGCACTCCACGTTTTCGGTTATCGCCCTCGAACCTCAGCCGGTATATGAGCAATATCTGCGTGAACAATACCGCGAGATCATGGAGCAATATCAGCCGGACGGGATGTGGATCGACTGGTACTGGCCCGACCAGTCCACCAGGACGACCATCGATTTTTTCAGGACCAACTACCCGAAGGTGGTTCTGGCATTCAATCTGGCTAATTACTTCGCCCGTGCCTACGGCAAGCTGGACTATACCTCGGGCGAGGCGCACGATCTGGATGGACCTTACATCAAGATCATCCGGTCGGAAGGCGCCTATTTGCCGGTCTTCTGCAGCGCCTGGAAATGGTCGACCATCGGCCGGCGCATGCACGCCCATCCTTCGGAGATCATAACCCCTTCCGGTCGATGGTGGTCGGACCCCAGCCTCCGGGACGATCCCTACGATCTTATCCGCATGGCCGCAATCGTCATGGCGAGCGGCGGGAAATTCTGCACCGGGGTAACCGAGCGGCTCGATGGCGGCTTATATCCCGACCAGGTGAAGCAGCTCAGACTGCTTGGCGCATGGTATGTCCCTCGGAAAGGGCTGTTCACGGGGTCCTTTCCACTGCGCTACCGGGGCAGCGAGCCGAGCACGATCAGGGTTCACCCCAGGAGCTTCAAGACCATAGCCTGCTGTCATGGGGAAGACACGCTCATCCATCTCATCAATATGGACAGCGCTACACGACCAATCACGATTCAGTTCTGCAGCAAGACTTGGTCGGGCATAACAAGCATCGTCATGGAACCCGCGGGCCGCGAACTGCCCATAACGCGGTCTGGCAACAAGATGTTCGTCACGATCAAGGAAGATATAGACCCAATCGATGTCATCCTGCGCCTTAAGCGCTGATAAAGCCTTTGGTGGGGTTGAATGGCACACCTTCTTAAAAAAAATCTCAACCATCTCTTGTTCACACAGGAGACCAAAAAATCCACGGGGGCAGACCGCCCGTTTGTCGTTTGGAAGTTCCGGCGGCCTGCCCCCGCTGGTGTCTAGCCTCCCTGTTGATTCAGGGAGGGATGAGGGATTGAGATTTTTTAAGATGTCTTACTGGGCGACACCGCGGCGAAGATATCGGCGATGAACTGCTCCTGGTCCCAGGCGTTATCGGGCAGGCTCAGGCCGAGGCGTACGATCACCAGCTTCTCGGAGGGGACCATGGTTACGTATTGCTCCTCGAAGCCGCTGAGGGTGTACATGTCTGTCGGGACCTTGGGCATCCAGCGATCCTTCGAATTCCCAGCCTTTCCGGCGTTCAGCCAGAACTGTGCTCCGTACTCGCCCTGCGGGGCCATAGGGGTGGGTGTCGTGCTGTAGGCCATCCAACCCTCGGGGAGGATGCGCTCGCCGTTCCAGACGCCGTCCTGCAGACAGAACAGGCCGAAGCGCGCCCAGTCGCGCGTGGTCGCGTACATGAAGGACGAGCCGACGAAGGTCCCGGACGGATCGGGCTCGATCACGGCGCTGAATATTCCGATCTTATCGAACAGTACGCGGTGCGGGAAGGCGAAGTAGTTGCTGTCCGTCCCACCCACGGTCTGGCGGACGATGCGCGAGATGATATTGGTAGTTCCGCTCGAATACTCCCAACGCGAATCCGGCGGCACAGCGAGCGGCTTATTGGCGGCATAGGCTGCCGTATCGAACTCGGCGAAGAGCATACGTGGCACATCAGCGCGCGGATTGACGGTATACTCTTCCTGGAACTTGAGTCCGCTGCTCATGCGCATGAGCTGATCGAGGGTGATGGCGCCGCGGGGATCACCCGGTGACTGCCACTCCGGCACCGGGGCGGGGGCCTTCAGGGAAAGTTTGCCTTCTTTGACCAGGATCCCGACCAGGGCGTTCGTCACGCTCTTAGTCATGGACCAGCCGAGGAGCGCGGTATCCTGGGTGATGCCGGGGGCGTAGCGCTCAGCGATGATGCGCCCGTCGTAGACGATGACCACGGCCCGCGTACGGCGGTGTTTATTGGGATCAGGCTCGGAAAAGGCCCAGTCCATGGCCTCCTTGAGTTTCTTGGCATCGACGGCTGTGGGCAGGGGCGCATCCGGTACCAGGTCGCCGTCGGGCCAGGGGACGGTTTTTTGTGAGCGTACCGGAGGGGTGAATCCGGCGGCCTGCTGCTTAAGCTGATCCTCGGTCATGCCGACCGCCATGGTGCACCCCAGTCCCTCCCGGTAAACGACCGTGCGTTTCGCCATCCCCAGGAAGGTCCCGGTGACAGTCTGCTCCGCAGAGTCAATCTCTGTTGAGACAGCGGCACCTAATATGCCCTGCCCACCCAAATCTTCTCGCATTATGGAAGCCGGATCGCGGTGCGAGACGAAGACGCACGAGCACATACGCTTGGCCATGTAGGCCGATCCGATGGGCGCGATTTGAGGCAGGAATAAAGCAACTGCGCCGATTACCAGCACGAGGACAACGACGAGGACCCATAAAACCTTTTTGGTCGAGGACTTCATATACCCCCCTTTTTGCAGGAACTCATCATTGCAAGCAATGATAGTGCTTCCATATACCATCTCCCGGTTCTTATAACAAGCGATGCAGTCCCAAGAGGCATCACTTCCAGACCTCCCGGAATACCCTGAGGAAATTGAGCCCCAGGACCTTTTGAATCGACTCTTCGTCATAGCCCCGGTCGAGGAGGCCTTGGGTGATGAGCGGGAGCCATGCCAAGCCGGGGAAACCAGCGAGGTTCACCGCCTCGGGATTGCCGCTGAAGGCATTGTAGTAACCCCCGACGGAGAGTTGAAGCATCTCCAGCTCGCGCATGATCACCTGCCGGGGATAGGCCCCAGGGGTGGCCTCTTTGTCGCTCCCGATCGCCGCATGATCTATGCCCGCCATGTCCACAACGTACTCGATGCAATCGAGAAAATCGTCCAAGGTAGGCGGTACCGCGCCCCCGTTCCAGCACATGGGCGGGAAGGGGGTGAGGCCGATGACGCCTCCTCTGGAGGCGATATTCTTGATCTGTTCGTCCGTGATATTGCGCTTCTGGTTGCTCTTGGCCTTGGGGTTGGAGTGGGAGAAGATGCAAGGCTTTTCGCTCAGGTCGATCGCTTCGAGGCTGGATCTCTCCCCGGTATGTGAGCAATCGATGACGATCCCGATCCGGTTGAACTCCTGGACGAGGATGCGGCCCTCCCGGCTGAGACCGGCGTTGGCTTCCACGACACACCCGTCGGCGGCGAAGCTCCGGTCATTGTAGGCCAGGACTGCTATGCGGGTGCCCAGCCGGTGGAACACCTCCACCATGCTGCCAATATCGTAGTGATGCATGGGCCGGCTGTTCTGAAAGCCGATGATGATGCCCACGCTCTCCTCCTGCTTTGCCGCGAAGATATCATCTACGGCCTCTATGAGGCGCAGCTTCGGGTCGCTCCGGATGACCTGGTAGTAGTCGGCGATGCGCCTGACGGCATTGTCTACATCGTCGGCCGGATCCGGCACCGTGATGTTCAGGGCCGTGATGCCCGAGGCCTTGAGATTATCGTTGTATCCCTCGCAGAAAAAGGAACATCCGTCTATGACCACCGCCTCTTCGTGAATCCTGCGCGCTTCTTTCGATACCTCTTTTGCAAATGCCATGGGCACACCTCCTTCATATATATGGAAACCCCGCTTGGTGCAGCAGACCGTGTTTACCGACGCGGGGAAGCCTGGAAGAATGCCTGCGCCCGCTGCAGGAAAGACTTCGGGGACGGCGCCATCTTTCCCGGAAGAAAGATCCCGAGCTGCTTGAGCGTATCGATGGGCTGGCTGAGATCTTCAGCGTTGCAGCCCTTCACACGGGAGCCAAACACGATGCGCATGGCGATGGTTTCGGTCACTGCCTCCCGGATCACACGGTCATTCTTGAGGGCCTGCACTTCGGCATACACGGTCTCCCGGTTGGCCTCCAGGAAACCCTGATCCTTCTCGTGCGCCGGAGGGAGGGAAAAGAGGACATTGGCTACCGCCATGGCGTATCCGGCGGCATGTTCCTCGCCGTACTTCGCACGGTAGCGCGGCAGCAGGCGGGCAACGACCCCTGCAATGACCATGCGCTCAGCCTGCAGGAACTGTTCAACCGTAACGGGATGTAACCCTGGTGCCATGCAAACTCCTTACTCAGTACGTGCTTTTGCTCTGCGTGCGTTATTCTCCAGCATATATGCATTTGTCGCTTGTGGTCAAGCCTTGAAGATCCACGTCCAGATTGTATGCAGAAGATGAGCGGTGTTCACCTTGGAATAAAGCTCAATCCTCCCTATTACAGGATATCGATCCCTTCGGCTTTTATAAACACCCCGCCCTTCATGACCATCTTCACCTGATGCATGGCGCCGATATCCTTGAGCGGGTCGCCTGCGACCGCGATCAAGTCGGCCCACTTGTTCCGGGAGACGGTCCCGATGCGGTCGTGTATAGCGATGATGCGGGCATTGACGGAGGTCGCCATGCGCAGGATGTCGAAGGTAGGAATCCCGGCGCCGGCAAAGTGCTGGAGCTCGTCGACATACCGGCCGAAAAAGCCGCTGTAGGTGCCGCCGATATCGGTGCCGATGCCGACGGTCGCCCCCATGCGGTGGAGCTTCTTCAGGTTCCCGATCACATTGGGGTACATCTCCCTGCAGTAGAAGGGGTCAAAGCTCAGTTTGCGTCTTTCCTCCTCGCCCGGCGGATTCCGCTGCATGGCCAGGGACTCCCTGAGCATAGTTTTCATCTGCGCGGCCGCTTCGGGCACGAGGTACTCTGCGCCCCTGGTTTCCACCAGGGCCAGAAGCTTGTCTTCGACGAACACATCGCCGTAGATCATGATGGTCGGCATGATGGCCATGTCCTGCCGCATGAACTGCTCCACGTACTCATCGGGAATGATACCGTCCATGGGCATGTGTTCCAGGGTGTGAAACCCGAGATCCACCCCCTTCTTGAACCCGCTGAGCTGGGGTTCATGCAGCGCGCACTTGATGCCGTGCGCTTGGCCGATCGTCAGGATCGTGCGGTAGCCGGCATCGGTGTGGTTGGGCAGGGGGTGGACATAGGCGGAGTATGCATGCTCCTGATAGAGGGTCTTGAGCCACTGCGCGCCGAGCGCTACCATGCTCTCACACGCCGTGCGTATCTCCGCGACGTTCGTGGGGCGTTCGGCGTAATTGCCCCCGATTATCCACTTGATGATGGGGTTCGTGAAGTAGGGGGCCTTCTCGGGTGCCCCGAGCTGATTGCCTTTTCGCGCGGCGATGGGTGAAAGCGAACTGATCACCCGCGGCCCGGGAATCTCGCCCTTTTCAGCCAGCTCCCGGAACTTGAGTATCTTCCCCGGGAATCCGCCCACATCCCGCACGGTGGTGACGCCGCTCATCACGCAGTTCCTGAAATTGTTTAAGAGCTGTTGGTTCAACTGCCGGATCACATCGAGGTTCACGCTGTACATGAAAGGCACCGTAATATGCACATGGTTGTCGATCAGGCCGGGGAGCAGCGTCATCCCCTTGAGATCCACGACCTTGCACCCCTGGGACCCGGAAAGGCCTCCCTTCTGCTCGATGCCGGTGATGGTATTCCCCTCAATCAGGAGCGCCAGGCCCTCCTGCAACCGGTTCGTTTCACCGTCGAAGAGCCGGAAATTGTGCAAGAGCACCTTCGGGTAGGCAATACCTTTCCAGTCCTGCCGGTAAGCATAGCCCTTATCAGGCGGAAGCCCGACGGTTCCCAGCATCATCCCTGCACCGGCGGCTGCTGCCACCTTCAGGAAGCTGCGCCTGTCCATGCCAAGCCCCCTTCCTGACACACCTTCCAAACCATCCTTATGCATGGCACCTCCCCTCTTGTTTTGCAGCGCTTCTTTCCATCAAAATAAACGAATCCCGCTTTTTTAAGGCACTCACCATTGCAAGCACTGATAGTTCTTATAGATAACGTCTCCCAGTCCCTGCAAAAGATGCCGCGTGCCTGTCGTTTTTGCGATATCCTTCAGCTCCTCCATGCTGACCGCTGTGCCCCTTTGAGCGGAGAGATAGCCGAGGAGGACGGTCGCGACGGCCTCCCGCGCCTGTGCGGGGGTGAACTCGGGTTCATGGCCGTTGAGGATGCATTCCGCGAAGTGGGTGTCTTCATGGTAGGCGGAGATGAGGTAGTAGTGCGGGTAGGCGCCGTGCTCGACCGCGATCTCGTAGTATTCGCCCTTCCTTTGGGCATCGCAATGGGAGGAGAGGACCCTGATGGGCTTCTCCCAGGAATGGTCTTCCAGGAGGTGTCCGCGGGTGCCGTGGAGTTCGAGGTTGTTATTGAGCGGATGCACGGTGGTCGAGGAGAGCATGACCTCGATCATCGCGCCGTTTTTATACCTGAGGTGCATGACCGCGTTGTCCTCGCCCTTAGTGGCGGGGGAGTCATAGGCCTTTCCGAGCCAGGCCTGGCCGCTGTCAAGCTCTCCGAGGAGCCAGTTGAGAACGGTGAATTTGTGCACGCCCTGGTCCGCCAGCACGCCTCCGCCGCCCTTGTCGAAGGTGAAGTGCCACCAGTCCGGATCGAGAAATTCACGTGCGGAGCAGAAGGCGCCTTCATAGGTCCGTCCCAGATAGACATTGCCGATATACCCCTGCTCCACGAGCTCCTTGACCTTCCTGTGGGCAGGCAGGAAACGATGGTTCTCCGCGATCATGAGCTTCACCCCGGCCTTCTGCGCCGCCTCGATCATCGTGTCGCACTCCTCGATGGTCGGCGCCATGGGTTTCTCGCAGAGCACGTGCTTGCCGGCCTCGGCCGCCTTCCGGGTAAATTCGGCATGGAGGAAGTGCGGCAAACAGATGAGCACTGCATCCATCTCGCTTTGAAGAAAAGCGTCGAGATCGGTATACGGTGTCACCTTGGTCCTCGTCACCAGCCGCTTGAGGTTCTTCTCGTTCACGTCGAAGGCGGACACGAACTGCATCTTCGCCTCAGGTTTGTTCTTGAAGGCGAGTGTATGGAAAGTGGCCGCATCGCCTGCGCCGATTATGCCGAACCTGACAAATTCCATTACGACCTCCATGAAAAGAAAATATCAACGCGGTCTCGGGTTGTTTCTCAACAATCGATCCATGTGGATATTTCTTTGCATGTTGAAACCCGAACCCACTGTCTTCCTGTGGATTGCACCTTATCAGAGTCATGCACCCGAGGCAAGGCGATGCATGGGCCCGTTTTTTCAGCCGCGACTGGTCAAGACCCGAAGCAGCTCGGTTCTGTCGAAGAAGACCTCGTTGCGAGCGATCCTGCCGGTTTCTATCTCGACGATGTCGAGCCCCAATTCGATGATGGTTGCGCCTTTGACCGGAATCGTGGCCATCCATTTCAGGGTGAACCCGCCCAGCGTCGGAAACACCTCCACGGTTTCCCATTGCCAGTCCGGGTTTGCCGCCAGCAGTTTCTTGAAATACGGGAAGATCTTGTGGTGCCCCTTGAGCGGGACCTTGTTGGCCGGGTCGCTGTAGAGAGCATTCTCGGTATAAAACCCGATCAGCTTCTCCGGATCGTTGCCGCTCCAAGCGGATAGCCACTGGCTGCAGAAATCGATTGCCTCGTTCTTATCCATGCCTTCCTCCCAATTAATCAAGTTTTTCCCCTGTCTTCAGCACCCCTATCACCGCATGGATCTGGGAGCCTGATGTTCGCATGATTGGGCCGATTCTCATTCCTCCGCAGCCCGATCCAATGATGCTTTTCTGCTTAATGGTGGTGTAGGCTATCCCTGGCCTTCACCCTCTGTGAGCACCCAAAGGGGCGTCTAATCTTGCTATCCTGCAAGATGGTGAGATTTTAATGCTCGGGATAATCGGGTTTGAAATTGGATATGATCACCTGCCTGGTTCTGTCCATGAGCTCCGGCAGTTGATCGCGGGTGTAGGAGGTAGTTACGATGGGATCGGCCACCACCACCTCGATGGGTCCGGGTCGGAAAACGAGGCTCTTCTTTGGCAGTACCTTCCGGCTGCCATTGACGGTGATAGGAAGGATGGGGAGGCCTTTCTCAAGCGCCATGATGAAGCCGCCCTTCTTGAACTCCTGGATCCTGCCGTCCGGGGAGCGGGTACCTTCGGCGAAGAACATCACGCTCACCCCGGGGGGCAGACGGTCAATCCCTTGATGGATGCTCTTGATGGCCTGCTCGGTATTGGACCGGTCGATGAAGATATTTCGCGCGGCGTAGAGGGCATAACCGAACAGGGGGGCCTTGAGGAGCTCTTTTTTGATGATCCACCGGAATTGTATCCCCAGTCGGGTGACAAGGGCGAGGATATCGTATTCCGACTGGTGGTTGGAGATGATAATATAAGACTGGCCTTTCTGGATCTTCTCCCGGTTCCTGATCTGCGGGTGGATATTTGTCATGGTGAGCATGATCCAGGCCCATAGCTTGGAAAGAGTAAACGCAAGGTTTCCCGTAGAACTCATGAGTGCAGCCATGGTCATGGGCACAAACAAGAGCAGGGTTGCCAAGGTCGCCCAAGTGCTGATCCAGAGGACCTTACATACCTTTATGAGCGATTCTCTCACCATCTTCTCCTATCCAATTCCCCTTACTATACATACGTATTATGCCACTATGCCGGAGCATATTGCAAAATTTCTTCAAAGAGAAATGCTGCAACACGAGGGGGGAAATTTCCACTATGCTGCTCTCCGGGACTTGAGCCAGGCGAGAATCCCGCCTGCGGAGAGAATATCAAGGACCTCCCCCGCCAAGACTTCGCCGGAGTGTGTGGAATCCCGCGTAAGATTTTTAACGAGGGCTTGCGGGATGTCCAGTTCGGCCTCCTCGCCCTCTTGAAAATGTTCGGCCGCCTGAGGACAGGTGATGATGGGCAAGCCGATGGCTATGGCGTTGCGAAAAAAGATGCGGCCGAAGGACGCGGCAACCACCGCGGCAACCCCGAGAGCCTGGATGGCATTTGGGGCAGTCTCGCGGCTGGACCCGCAGCCGAAATTTTTCCCGGCAATGATCACATCGCCCGGTTGAACCTCCCGGGGGAAGCGTGGATTCATGGCCTCCAGGACATGTTTCTTCAGCTCTTCCATGGGGGCGTCCATGTAAATGCCGGGAGTTATCACATCGGTATCTACATTGTCACCGAACTTCCAGACTTTGCCGCGCATGATCTTCAGCATTTCTCCCATTCTCCTTTCGTTGCGCAACCTCTGGGATCAGCAATCTTCCCTTCCAATGCCGAGGCTGCCACGGTGGCAGGTGAAGCCAGGAAGACCTGGGCCTTGGGGCTTCCCATCCTTCCCTTGAAATTGCGATTGATCGATGCGATGCAATTCTCATCCGATCCCAGGAGCCCGAGGTGGGCGCCGAAACAGGGACCACAGGATGAATTCTCAATTATGGCACCTGCATCGATAAGGGTCTCTAGAGTCCCGTCTTGCATGGCCTGTCGATAGACTTCCCAGGAAGCTGGGGTGACGAGCAGGCGCACATCCGGGTGAACCTGTTTGCCCCGTAGGATTTTGGCAGCGACATGCAGATCCTCCAAGCGTCCATTGGTGCAGGAGCCGATAAAGGCTTGGTGGATCTGTATATCGCGGGCCTCAGTTATCGGACGCACGTTATCCACCGAGAAGGGAAAGGCCACCTGAGGCTCCAAGGAAGAGACGTCTATTTCGTAGGTTTTTTCATACCGGGCATGTGCGTCCGGGGCAATCAAAGTAAAAGACTCTTTGGTCCGACCTTCCAAGAAGCGGGAAACCTTTTGATCAGGCACAAAAAAACCAAACTTCGCCCCGATCTCCACGGCCATATTGCTCATCGTCATCCGGCTGGAAAGGCTCATTTCTTCCGCCAAGGGGCCGATGAATTCCACGGATTTGTACTGGGCCACTTCTGATGAAAACTTGCCGGCAAGAAAGAGGATGAGATCTTTCGAGAAGACGTTATCTGGAAATGCGCCCGTGAGAGAGAATCTGATGGTTTCCGGAACCTTGAACCAGAGCTGGCCCGTGGCGAAAACATAGGCCATCTCGCTGAACCCAATGCCGGTTCCGGCTGCCCCGAAAGCCCCATAGGTGGTGGTGTGGGAATCGGTGCCGACGATGAGCATTCCTGGAAGGACATGGCCTTTTTCGGGCAATACCTGGTGACATATGCCTGCGCGCTCTCCGTAATAATGCTTGATTCCCCATTGTTTGACAGCATATCGAACCACTTTATGGATATCGGCATACCGCTCGGTGCAAGCAGGAACATAATGGTCCAAGAGAACAACGATGCGCGAGGGGTCCCACACTTTATCCCAGCCGATGCCGGCCAAACTCACAAACACCGACGCGATGGCTTCATGGGCCATGGCCAGGTCGATTTTCGCCGTGACAAACTGCCCAGGTGCTACTTCGTACTGCCCGGAGGCCCGCGACAGGATTTTTTCCGCCATGGTCATGCCCATGCCTTTTCTCCTTCAAGCCGTGAAAAAATGGTCCGGAATTTTTGGTTTCATCTGATATTTTTTAAGATGGCGGCAGCAAATTCTTTTGTCGAGGATTTTCCTCCCTGATCCGGAGTAAGATCGATCCCTTGCCGATAGACTTCGGCCACTGCCTTCTCCAGCGCACTGGCTTCAGCATGCATTTTGAAATGCTCCAGCATCAACTTGGCCGAGAGGATCATGGCCGTCGGGTTGACAATTCCCTTCCCGGCGATGTCCGGGGCCGATCCGTGCACAGGCTCGAAGTAGGGCTTCCGGCCACCGAGACAGGCGCTGGGAGCGATGCCCAACCCCCCCACAACCTCGGCGGCTTCATCCGCCAAGATGTCACCGAACATGTTGGAAGTTACAAGCACATCGAATGTCTGGGGAAAACGCACGATGCGGCGCGCGGCGTCGTCCACGTAATAGTGTGCATACGTGAGATCGATGTTTTTTTTCATCTCCGCTTCGATGGTCTCCCTAAAAAGGCCACACGACTGGAAGAGAACGTTGGATTTCGTGATGCAGGTAATCTTGCCGGGGAATCCCTGTAATTTCCTCTCTCGGGCAAGGTCCACGGCATACTTGGCAATGCGTTCCGTCCCCCTCTGTGTGATCAGGCGCAGGGCGAATTTACCCGGGCCGTAATCCTCCAGGGTGCGACCGAAGGGATCTCTATAATCGGCTAACTTCTGTGCCAGCCATGACACGTCTCCTTCCCGGCCGGGATACATGCCCTCGCTATTTTCGCGAATGATGCAGAAATCGATGCCTTCGGGATTCTTGAGGGGAGATCGCGCCCCCGCATAGTATTTGATGGGCCTGAGGTTGATGTAATTGTCGAGGCCCCAGCGCAAGTAAACCAAAATAACAATGCTCGGCCCTTCGGCGGCACCAAAGAGTATGGCATCGGACTCCTCGCACAGCTTCTGGGCCTCTTCAGGGAAGGCATTTCCTTCTGTCTTGAGGGCATCCGCACCGCAGAGGGGCTTGCCTATGGCAAGATCGAAACCAGATTTTTCCAAAATCCAACAGGCTGTGTCCATGACCTCGGGACCAACGCCATCTCCGCCGAGGGCAACAATTTTTTTCTGAGACATGTTTCCTCCTCTGGGTATTGAAAGTCTTCATTGAGATCGGAATCAAGACGTCAGGTCGTGGATTTTGACAAAACACCGTTGAATTGTCAAAGGCCTAGACCTGGCACTGGTAACACCATGGACGTTTTCTGCTCTCCTATCCACCATCAGTGATTTCCACCATCTCCTGGAATAAGGGCAGGAAATCTTTTTGCCCCAATTTCTTCACTGGGTATGCATTGATTACACGCCAGATTTTTTTTCCTTGACTGACAATCCGGGACAAGTTTCCGGAAGGTGCAGAGCTCGAGATGGAACCAGATCTCGTCAATATTTCCTTTGCCTGAAGAAGCGCTCTCGGCAACTGCTTGCTATCGCTGATTGGATCCAAGATGGAAAGGCCGATTAACATGGAATTGTCTTTGCCGTTAAATGCCGATCTATTCATTTTTATACAGCACTACGGGTTTCCCCACGGCGAAAGCGATACCCGCTTCGGCCACTCCACCCTCATCAGGCACCCTGCCATTCATGTTGAAAACAAAGTAATCACACCTTTCCGCGATCTGATAGACATCCAGTGCGAATATCGCGCGATCGATCCTCTCGCGCAACCCAAGGAAGCCGCTGTTGAAAGGGGTATTGAAAAAAACTCAGAACGTACCGTTCTACACCGTCCCGGTGAGGCAGAAAGGTGCCGAAGCCAGCGCCTTCGAGGACTTTCGCCAGTGCGTTCATCCCGGCAACTTCTTCAGGGCAGAATAACGGCCCGGAACAATGCATATGTTTCATGCCAATGCGTAAACCTCTCGCGGATGTCATGTTCCGACCCCCGCATTTTGACCTCCTCTCCCCAGGTCCACTTCAACCGCAGGTTAGTCCGCTTGAGGTTTTGCATGCTCGTCCCCGCCCCGCAGTCCCCACAGCACGAGAAAGCTCGTTGCAAGCATGGCCAGGGCGAGGGATGATGCTCCGAAAGTAATAATCAATTCTTGGGTGGGCGTACCCTTATGGCCCAAGGCGGCCATCGGCATCAGGGACGCACCAGCCGCCCACGCGGCAGCTACAAGCGTTGTAGCCCAGTTTGCGAATGCCCCATAGAGCGCCAGCCAATAAGTACTCGTCGTCGCCGCTCGACCTAGGCGAAGCCTTGGCCAAACCAGGCCCAGGATGACGAGAAACATACCGCTCAGCACGCCTTCCAGATGGCTCGAAAGGCCCATCCTGGGATTTGCAAGCTTTTGCACAAAAAGACCTGTGATGAGGCCGAGCAAGAACAAGAGAAAACCGAAGCGTATCAGACGGCGAGAGAACCTTTGCTTTATGACAACTGTGTCCATGGCACCTCCACGACCCGTGGCGGTTGCGCCACAAGGCCGAAAATCTCATTATACCACCTGGATAACATTACTGCATCCTATATATCCAGCATGGACAACAAAGGCCACCTATAAAAGGTGGTGGAATGCGACCCCAAGGCCAGCAAGCCATACACCATGTTCAGATTCCGATAGGCTGGAATAGCCGGTCTCTATAGAATCACTCCCTTCGATTGATCTACTCGGCCTCAACCAAGACAAAAACTCCGAGCTTCGCGTCGATCTTCCTGGTCAATTGCTTTCCCTTGAGGGGCACGATGAGGATTTCCGCCAGGTAGAGGACCTCGCATGAATCTTCCAGGTGGCCTGCGTAGGTCTCCCTGAATCCCCGGGAAACCAGCGCATGGATATGCGGCTTGCCGTCAGCAATGATGCCCTGCAGGGAGACCAGCTCCAAGGGAACGTCATGCAACGTGATGAAATCCTCCACGGGAGGAAAATCGATGCCCGTTACGCAGTGCAGCCTGCAGCTCTTCAGGGTGCCGATGCCGGACACCACGACGCCATTTTTTATCTGCCGGGCTATCTCGGTTATCTTCTCCAAGAGCATCTCTCCCGGAGCTATAT
>CAYGXB010000010.1:0-8637 GCA_964353605.1 uncultured Bacteriovoracaceae bacterium | reverse complement strand
AGGACAGGGTACCTTTACCGACGAGCCCAGGACATCCCGTCCGTCGGCTCCATCGGAGAGCCAGCAGTCCCTGATCTTTTCCAGCAACTCCTGATCGCGTTCTTATGACAGTGCCACTTAGCCCCTGTTTATGATTATAAACGTCTCCTAGTTCTTCTTTGGGGGACATCTATTTGTACGTGCTGAAATCTACTCCGCGCTGACGCCCGCGCTGCTCGAACCAATCATCCTCGGTCACGGGAGGTGGCGTTAATTTTTCCTGATCTTTATGCACCAGCTGGATGGCTTCCTCAGGGCAGGAGCTTATGCACAAGCCGCAACCGATGCACCTTTCTGGCACGATCCGATAGCTATCTTCCCCTGCTTCGATAGCGTCCACCTGACAGCGTTCGTCGGCACAGACGCCACAGCCGATGCATTTCTCCGCATCGATCGCGGCGTAATAATGCGCATTGACTACCTGCGAAGCCGGTATACCCAAAGTGCGAATGGCTTTCAGTACTCCACAACAACATTTACAGCAATTGCAGATATATATATGCCCGTTCTGCACATTGCCCGTAAGGTGTACGAGCCCGGCCTCTTCGGTTTTTTTCAACAACGCATACGCCGCATCCCTCGAGAGTACGCGACCCCGAGGGGCGTCATCGAAAACCCCAGGGATTGGGGCGATAGCCAAACAAACCTCTGCCGGTCTATCACAGGACTTGCCTAACAGGCCCTGAACCTTCTTGCATATACATTCATTCACCAGAAAGGATTGACCATGCTCGATAATAGAGGAAACCTTCTCATACAGCAGGGCCTCCTGCCGTATGAGAATCTCCTCCTCGATGGGGAGCACCTGCATCAGTTGCGGTGTGTTCGCAAAGAACTGCTTGCCAAAGACTGGCGCATACTCTTCATACAGTTCGGCAAACTCCCTGTCGAGGCGGCCAAGCTGAAACTCATAGATGCCAAATATCCAGGGCATCATCCTGAAGAAGCGGGCCTCTCCCAACTGGATTGCAAAGAGCAGTCCCCGTTCCCCCATAGCGGTCAACATCTCCGCGAGACCTTCCAAGGGGCGACCGGTGCGCTGTGCGACCTGCTCAACCGTTTCGAAAGTCAGCCGCATGTCGCAGAAGAGATCAGCTTCCGCCGACGTGAACACCTTCTTCAGGAGCTTGATTTCTACACCGCTTTCGGTCGCCGGGAACCCATTGGGCAGGGTATCGAGAACCTTGGCCAACTTCTGATACACTTCGTCATGCATAGGAACCTCATCTTCCTCAAGCTTACTCAAGAAATTATAGTTATTACCCGTCTTCACCGGCCAGGCAAGCTTATGGCCAGGTGTACATATCGGGGAGATCATCCTCGAACATCGTCATCGGATCGTTGTAGAAGGCGATGAAATCCTCGGCACTCGGGTGGCCTGGATAGGGGGCGAAGAAATGCTGCGCATTCGCATTGCGCCACACAAGGAGATAGGCGATCCGGGAAGCCTTCTTGCTCATTTTGATCGGATTCAATAACGACATGGTCCACCATTTTCTACAGGGAATACCCTCAAAACCGGTTTCCGTCAACGCCGCAACCTTGCCGAAGGCCGCGGCAATTTCAGAGAGTCGCGCGAGGTGATAGATGAGGAGAGGACTGCCGGGAACGGTGACCCCCGCGTAGTCGTCATGTCCGAGGATGTCGACGTAATCATTACCCGGATAGCGGCAGAGATACCCGCGATAGGTGTAAAAGAGATCCGGCGAGTAGGCGTAGAGGAGATTGTGGACCTGCCTGACATCCCTCAGGTACTCCACAGTAAAACGCCACAGGTGCTTATATTCTTCAGGGGTACAGGATTTCCTTCCCCACCAAAACCAATCACCATTGTTCTCATGGAAAGGACGAAAGATGACCGGGATCAGCTCGCCTTTCAAGCCGCGGAGGTTCAAAAGATAATGCGCCAGATAATCCAGTTCCTGCGTATACTCCCCATGTTTTTCGCCACCGGGAAGGATCCGCGAGATATCCGCTTCCGTATCCCAGGCGCTCCCCCCGTTGGGGATGTTATGGAGATGCCAGCTAAAGGTGTTGATGCCGCCCCGGGCGTAGGCATGCTCGATGAGCTCCCGCATGCGCCCCATATCGACCCCGTCGATATTAACGCCGGTGCCGACCCCTTCTACGTCCCAGCCGTAGACGGCGGGAAAGGAGCCGCATACATTTTTAACATCCGAGGTGTCTTCTCCCGCGGGGTCATTCCACCAGCCGACCCCATAGGCTGTGGTATCCTGATGGCCGAAGAGGATGTGCTTGCCTGATAAACGCTTGAGATTCTCATAGACGGCCTGGGTCTCAGGGGTCGCATCCGGATCAACGAGGCCCGCATGCAGGGGAAAATCATCGAGATCGATATAGCAGCCCGTCGGTCCTGCCAATATTAAGACGATGAATACGATTCTTGCAAATAATGCTTTCTTCATGGCGACCTCCAGCCCCTTCTGGTTTTCAGAATGAAAGCTCACACCCTCCATCCTCCCTGAATCTTCATGGGGGGTTGACATCCACTAGCGACGTACGCGTTCGGCGTGATGCTCCTCGTTCGTACGTCGTCGGATCCTTTTCGCTCGTTCCAAGCTCCATTTTGGGAACCCCCTTGGTGAAAAGCTCCAGCGTTCTATCTTCATCATGGCAGCGGAGCGGTCTTTCTCTTGCCCTTTTGGCCACGCCTACAGTCCACTTCCCTTCCGCCAGAAGGCCGGCCAGATCAACGCATCCAGCACCACGGTCTGCACACAAAAGACAAGAATCCCGGCCACAGCCAGCCAGTATGCCCACACAGGCCGCCGTGGCGTGACCCGCACCAGCGCCCACAGCATACCCAGCGATGTAAGGCCGACGAGGGCCAACACCACCCGAATCGCCCACCAAAGGCCAGCCTTCGGGTGCTCAAACATCGATAAGGTCAGCGGCATCCACACCGCGGAGGGGGCAAGGATCGCGGCATAAAGGCCATTGAACACGCCGAACCCGAGCCGCTTACCTATCCGCGTCTCGTCTGGTTTTAGCCGGAAGAACAGGTAATGCGTGAAAGCGAAGTAGCCTGCCGTTGCCAGAAGCATGCCGGCGGTATAGAATGGCCGTATCCCCTGCGGCACGCCCCCCCACAGGACATCGCCCGCGGCTGGATGGGCCAACAGTCCCTGGGCGTAGCTGCCGAGTACAGCAGCCCCTCCCGCCATGTTTATCGCTACCATGGCCCGTTTCTGCCTGTGCATGTTCGCCTCCTTATTAATCGCTCCCACGCTCCGGCTTGGTACCCATTATGGGCTTTAAGCACCTGCTTCGCGCCCTCACTATGGCAGCAATCCTCATGCGTGGGATATGTATCAGGAAAGCTGCAAGAGTCCATCGATAAACAGTTTCATGAATCGCTTGGCATCGAGGGCGAGGGGAATATTGACCGGAATGAGGCCGTTTCGCTCCGTAAAGTCGTTTTGTCGTGCAAGGTTGTATATTCTCCCTGCCCTTGCGCCTCCCTCCTGGATGGAAAGCAGACATGGATGCGCATCGAACAAAGTGGCATCAATGACATGTGCCGCCGCCACGACATCCCAGGGGAAAAATCCGCCCTTGCGGAACAGTACCCGGTTGAAGAGCAGCCAGGAGGGGATTCTTGCAGCGATATACTGGGCAACTCTGCTCTTTTGGGAGCGTATTTGCTCGAGATGTTCGCGCATAAAAACGACCTGAGAGCACACATCCATGGTGATCAGGGTCTTCTTTATCGGGGCCGATAATACCCGGGCAGCGGCAGAGCTGTCCTTATGAAAATTGAATTCTCCGACGTAATTAAACGGCTTGAAACTGAGTGATCCGCCCATGATGATCAGCTCCTTTAATTTTGCGGCGAATCCGCGATCAAGCATCATGGCCGTCGCAATGTTCGTCAACGGCGCAACCCCCAGGAGAGAGATCATGCCAGGGTTTTCATTTACCGTTCTGATCATGAACTCCACAGCGGGGTTCGGCTTTCCTAGGTTACTCTTTAAATCGGCGCCCTTGAAGAGGGGGATTTCGGTCCCGGCAATCTTCAATACTTCCTGTGCAATTGCATATCCCGTCGGCGCAGGAACATTGCCGAAATTTACGGTTATGCCTTGCAAGTCAATAGCAGGTGAAGAGAGCAAAAGGAAAATTGCCAGGGCATCGTCTATGTCTCTGAACAATACCCCGATCCCGGGATCAACATCAATGATAACCTGTTTGCGTGCCATAGTGCCCGTTCCTTTCAGATCTCACACACCTGAGCATTCCTATATCCTGTCATCTCATGCAGGCCGCCTCGCAGGCTGCGTCCCGATCCTCTAAAACTGCATGGTGCCAGCAAAAATCGCCGCCCAAGCTGCTCAAAGCAATATTCCATTGCATGGTTTGGCACCGGTGCGTCCACAGCGGCCGGCCATGCGAATACAGCTGATTTCAGATGTTCAGTCGCCCGCCGCAAAGCACTCTTCTCGTGGGTCGGCACCACCGATCAGCCTGCCCGCAGGTTCCTTGAGGATGGCACAGACCGCCCCCATCTCATGCGCCGATTCAGTGGGTACGAGCTCAACCTTATATCCCTGAGCAGTCAGGGCGTTGGCCCTATCGGCAAGGGCCTCTTCGATCTCAAGCTTTCCAGGATAGTAAAGATGCGGTGAAAACGAGTCCGGAAAATTCTTCGATTTGAACCGAAGAGCCTCTATCGACGTCTGCGGGTCCATTCCCCATACCATGATGTTCAAGAATACCTGGACCATGGCCTGGGGCTGCTGGTCTCCTCCCGGCGTGCCGAAGGGCATGACGAGTTCATCCCCTCGGGTTACCATGCTCGGGTTGGGTGTGATCCTAGGTCTTTTACCGGGTGCGACCTGATTTGGGTGTCCAACCCGTAAGTGGAACTGGGACATGCGGGTACCGAGCATGATACCGCAATCAGGGACCATGGGCGACCAGGGGAAATCGGAGGGCGTCAGGGAAAATGCATTGCCTTCAGCATCGACGATGCAAAGGTACGTGGTGTCGCGCTGCATCCATGGCTGAAGTATACCGGCCGCAGGCTCCTGGGATGCATATAACTTGTCCGGTCTGGGTCTGCCTTCATATTTCCAGGGGTCGCCGGGAGGTGGCATCTTGCCGAACGCACGGCGGGGGTCGATGAGTTTCCTTCTTTCAGCAGCGTATGCTTTGCTGAGCAGCCCCTTGATCGGCACATCGACGAAGTCAGGATCCCCGAAGTAGGCCTCGCGGTCTGCAAAGGCAAGTTCTATGGCCTGCGCTACCGTGCTGATATACTCGGGCGAGTTATGTCCAAGGGCCTTGAGGTCGATGCCTTCGAGGATCTGCAGGATCATCGGCACCGTAGGACCCTGGCACCAGGTCTTGTTGGACCAGATTGTGTAGTCATGGAATGTGCCATAGACCGGTTCTTCCCAGCGGCCATGGAAACCGGCCAGGTCCTCGCGGGTGATGCCCCCTCCTTTTTCTTTTTGCAATCTGACGATCGCTTCCGCTATCTCGCCCTCGTAGAACACGGCACGAGCTGCCTCAAGCGCCTTTATGCGGTCCCCTGTGCACCTGAGCTCCTCCTGTTCGGCAGCAACCATGAGGCGTAATGACCGGGCCAGGTCCGGCTGCACCAGCACCTCACCCACCTGAGGCCCAGCTGGTTCGAAGGGCACGTAGAAGATCTGGTAGTTGTAGGGCCATATCAGTTTGATTCCCAGCCTTTGCCAGGCGGGCATTTCCATAAATGTGACCGCAGTTTTATTCAGCGCATGCCCCTCTTCCGCCAGACGTATAGCGGCCTCAGCCACTTCTCCAAAACTCATGGTGCCGTATGCTTTCAATATGCCTATCCAGACATCCGGAGAAGCAGGGATCAGTTGTGCGTCGATCCCGAAAATGGGGGCTACGGGCCATCCCTTCTTCCGGTAATAGCAGGGTGTTGCAACGGCCGGTGCGGTGCCCACGCCGCAGTAGCTTCTGACCTTACCGATCTTGGCATCATAGATCAGGGTTGGCGCGACCCCCACCATGCCCGCGGAGAAAGGCCGCACAACATTCAAGGCCATGCACGTGGCCACCCCCGCATCGCATGCATTGCCGCCTTTCCTGAGGATGGCCAGGCCGGCATTCGTGGCCAGAGGATGCCCGGAAGCCACCATCCACTTCTCGGCTGCCTCTATTTGATTGCTCCGCGCGCTCGCATAATGCCCATCCCCCTTGTTCTGGTCCCGACATCCGACCAACCCACAGCCCAAGGCAATCACACAGCAAAGCCACGTAGCGAAAAGTATCTTAGATATCTTGGAAGCTGCCATCTCGAAACCTCCTTTTTCCTCACAACATATATTCAAGAAAAACGCATCATAGATAACCACGTTCCTCATTCCACTTCCTGGTTTCATCGACCATCGCGTAATAGTTCTCGATCCTACAATAGTTCGTCACCGAGTTGCCTGAGCCGATACAGAAACCGCCACGCGGTGCACACGCATCCAAGATCTGGCGGGTACGTGCACGTACCTGTTCCGGCGTACCTCTGGCCAGGAGGTCCACGTCAACGCCGCCGAGCAGGCAGATACGATTTCCGTATCGTTTATACGCTTCTTCGATCGGTATGACATTGTCTTGGAAACTGTGTTTCGCATCGATACAGACTTTATGGATCAGATCGTCCATGAGCGCATCAACCCGGCCACAGGAATGAAAAAGAAATGGTTTTGCATGCTTGTGGCAGGCGCGGGCGATGCGTGCATGCCGGGGGAGGACATGCTCACGCATGAATTTCGGAGAAAGCATGAGCCCGGTGTTAAAGCCCATGTCGTCCCCATAGAAAATGGCCCCCGTGGCAGGATGTGCCGCCGCCTTGTCGACGGCGGCTTCAGCGAGTATGGTGAGCTGCTCCAAGATGTCATCCAGTAGATCTGGTTCCTCGATGCTTTTAATAGCCACGTTTTCCATGCCCATCAAAATCTTGAGGTCCTCGAAGACGCCTAAATAGAACACCATGACCTTCATACCCTCCGGCATTTGCCCCGCCATGTAGTCAATAGAAAGCAGGCCAATCTTATCGGTCGAAGGCCAGGGGTAGCTCTCGAATTCTTGTCGCGTAGCTATCAATCCCTGGTGCTCGTCCTGCCACGCCCGAACCTTGCCCTGTTGTTGAGGATTACTGGTGAGATGGCTCCCTGTTCGTGGTATTGGTACTGTCGGGTATACCGTGACGTAATCATAGCCAACGGCTTTGCTGAACTCCAATGAGAGGTTCATGAGCGTTACACCAAGTTCAAGTTCCTTCCGGATGTCCGCGTCGCTTAGGGTCAAAAGAGCGCTCATGTCAGCGTCGGCAACGCCTTCGATTTTGCTGTCGATGACTCGGGCGAGTTCCGAGAACTTCAGGTATAGGTATATTGGGTCACCGGTCAAGTCTTTCGGAAGTTCAATCCCAGTGACCGCAGCCATAATCTCGTTGTCCGCTCCAAGCTCGATAATAGGTACGGGTCCTTCCTTTGTCTCGCGCATGAGTACTTTCCGCAGATACTCGAAATCCGCGCCTGCTTTGAATGGTCTCTCGATCTTCATAGGCAATTCTCCTTTCTTACTCATTCCAAAGCCGGACGTGCTGGGCACAAGTGACGACAACCTCCTCAGCCGGAACTTGATGTCGCAAAATGCGATATCAAGACAGCCCGTTCTTTATTGTGGCGTAAAGTCCTTTTCGAATGGACTCCGTCCCTATCAGGTGAAACTTGAGATCTCGGGACAACTACACTGCATTTCATTAGTAATCATAGTAAGAATGCACACCCCTGTTGTCAATGAGGTCGTACATATTCATTTTCGCAGGGGCGCGATGAGTTGTGTATCTCCAATGGGTTAACGGCGAGGAGAACTCGTCTCTCCGATGACGTCCCTTTTCATCGTCATCCCTGTTAATCTCAGGCTGGCGCGACAAGGCAGGGTCTGGGGAGTATAGAGATCCTTCGCGTTGCTCAGGATGACATATCATATATTCCATATGCAACAGCCGAGAGATTGTGGGATGGCGAACGCCTCGTCTAGAGGATGTAGCTGTACATCTCCATTTCTTCTGGAGTGATCAGATCCTGCAGACGTCTGGCCCCAAGGGACTGTACAGACTGGGCACAAGGAGGGTCATTTTGTGACTTGGTGTTGCGGCGATGCGAAAGAAGAATGACCTGAAGCCGCTTGACCTTGCATGGATCCGATGATAGAGACTGTTGGCATGGATTTCCAAGACATGATCATGAAATTAGAGGCATTCTGGGCGGATTACGGGTGTCTGATCGGCCAGCCGTACGACCTCGAAGTCGGAGCCGGCACCTTCAACCCGCATACGTTCCTGCGCGCGCTCGGCCCCGATCCCTGGAAGGTGGCCTATGTGGAGCCGTCCAGGCGGCCCACAGATGGGAGATATGGTGAAAACCCCAATAGGCTCCAGCATTACTACCAATACCAGGTGGTCCTCAAGCCCTCGCCTATTGACGTGCAGGAGGTGTACCTCAATAGCTTGAAGCACCTGGGTATCGCTCCCTTAGAGCACGACATCCGCTTCGTGTAGGATGACTGGGAGTCTCCCACCTTAGG
>CAYGXB010000009.1:0-22949 GCA_964353605.1 uncultured Bacteriovoracaceae bacterium | reverse complement strand
TCCTTCGTGGATATCTCGCGATCCATTAATCGGAATTTATCGGATACTCCTCCTCTCAACCTTTAATGGGATTTTACACCAAGCGAAAATAATGCATGCTCACTTGTCGCTTCATCTCACGGGCACGAGCCCTTTCTCGTATGGCATCCCGCGCAACAGGGAAGTGAGAGGTATGCTATTTCCTTCTGGATCAATGCCCTGTCTAATGCTATGAGATTAAACCATGAAGAATCCTAAACGCTGGCCATCCATCCTCATTTTTGTGATTATGCAGGTGGCTTGGCTGACCATAGTCATCCTCTGGCTTGTCTGGTATATCAAGAGCCATTATGCCCTCATCCGGCGTATCGGGGCCTGGGATATCTTCATCATCATAGAAGGCGCCGTTCTCCTGCTCCTGATCCTGGGGTGCTCGTATATACTCTTCATTCTCTACCAGAGGCAGCTCACCCTTCTGAAGACCCAGGTGCATATCATCTCATCTATCACCCATGAGTTTAAGACTCCGCTCGCTACCATGCAGCTCTTTTTAGAGACTATGAAAAAGAGGGAACTCCCCGAAGATACTACGAACCAGCTCATATCCAGTATGCTCTTGGAAAACCAGCGGCTCAAGTCCATGGTGGAAAAATTCCTCGAGAGTGCACGTCTCAGTTACAAACGCCGACCCTATACATTGCGACCGATTAGTGCGCGAGTATTCATTGACGGCTTTTTGCATAGACATACCACGCTCCTCAAGGATGTCGAAGTGCATCAGGACATAGTACAGGACCTCTATCTCCTCCTCGACACAGATGCATTCGACATGGTCTTCTCCAACCTCACCGAAAATGCGATCCATTATTCCCTCAATACCCCGCAGATAGACATCAGGGCCTGGCAGGACAAAAAGAAGGCCTATATCGAATTTACAGATCACGGAATCGGGATACCAAAGGAAGGGCAGAAGGAGATATTCAAGATGTTCCAGAGACTGCCCGAAGGGATTGCGAAGTGGAGCTCGGGAACTGGGATGGGACTTTATGTGACCAGAGAGATCATCAAGGCCCATGGGGGAAGTATCAGAGTGAACCGGAAGACCGGCGCGGAGGGGGCCTCATTCCTCATTACCCTGCCGGCAGCCAAAGAAGCATATGAACATTAAATGGCGAATTCTTGTCATAGAAGACGACCAGGCCCTGGCATTGGGCTTACGTATTAACCTCGAGGCCGAAGGATACGATGTGCTCCACACCGCCAGTGCGGAGGATGGCCTAGCACTCTTGGAGACTTCATCCCTCGACCTTGTCATCCTTGATCTCATGCTTCCAGGCATGGATGGCATTGAAGCCCTTAAGATGATACGGAAGGATGATCCAAAGATCCCGGTGCTCATCCTTACAGCCCGATCGCTGGTGGAGGAGAAGGTCGAAGGACTGAAAATCGGGGCGGACGATTACCTGACGAAACCGTTCCATCTTGAAGAATTCCTCCTCAGGGTAAGGAGGATCCTCGACCGGTACGAATGGTACAAACCGGATGAAATCCTCGAGATAGGAGACGTGGTGATCAATTACAAGACCCTCGAGATAACAAGGCATGGTGGAGCCACCTTCCGGATAACACCGCATGAGGCGAACCTCATCCAGTACCTCTCCGGCCATCAAGATCGCATCTTAACGCGCGGAGAACTTTTAAAGCATGTGTGGGGGCTCGATCCTAATCTCGAGACGAGAACCGTGGACACCTTCATATCCAGGATCAGGAGATATCTCGAGAAAGACTTTTCCTCACCGAGGCATATCATCAGCATAAGGGGAAGAGGGTATAGATTCATACCTTGATCATGATTGCCTTTCAAACGGCACCCATCAACGAGTAAACTTATGCCATGGAGTTGTTTCTGCACACTTTTTTTAAAGAAGGGCCAATACTGCAATGCTCTCTCTATCCAAGGCCCTGGCGAGCACGAAACTATTATTGGGGTACCTTACGCTTTAGCTTCCCGGAATTGGGAGGGCGCGTTGAGGATCCTCTCCAGCGGGTGTAACGAAAAGATACTAATACCTGATATCGCTGAAAAACCTCCACACAAATTCATGGAGGCTTGAAACCGATTCTACGGCCTTGGGTATCGAGCACGTCAAACATGGAAAGCAGCAATCCCAAGACTTCGTGGCACTTCATAATCGTTATGGTTATGGTCGCCAATATAAGTTATTTCGCTGTGAACGTTCATGAGCCTTGTATATGTCGATGGCTCCGCTTTCACTATCCCCCAGTCATCGGGAAGCGATATGATCGCCTCGAAAAAATCCTCAATCCCGATGCGCTTGATCTCAGCGTCAATAAACGGCCGGGTTGCGTTCGAGAATATCAGCATCCTTACTCCGTACCGTTGCAGACAAGTAAGGACCGGGAGGGCTTCTTTAAAAAAGGGTGATCCGGGGAGCATAAGCGCTGATAAATCCATCCACGCTGAGATTCTTCAAGTCGAAGTATCTCAGCCAGTAATCGAGCTGATACCACCGGATGGAATGCTCGCCTTCTTTGGAATAGGCATCCCGGCAGCAACGCCTCGCATCTTCAAGATACAGGCCATTATTCTCAGCCAATGCCTTCGGTATCCCTTCATCCCAAACCCCGTCCACGAAGGCATGTTTAGTCAGCGTACCATCAAGATCATACGAGATGGGCTATTTTTTGAATATGGTGATTTTCTAACCTGGCTTGCTCTGAATAGTAAGGATTATCGCATCATGGCTCGACAAGGGACCAGATCTTGTTCTTCTCCCCGATCTCCCCAGCCTGTTTCATATCAAAGAGCACCTTTTCGATGTCAGAGGTGGCGATCTCTACGTACATGGCATCCTGGAGTATGTGGATGATCTCTTCAATTGAGGCGCCGCCGGTGAGCTGCAGAACCTTCTCGGTAAATGACAGGAGGTCTTCATGCTTCGACCAGGGGAAAAATACCCAGCGCCATTCCGTCATGACTTTCGGGCAGAAGTCCGCTTTATAACGGCTGTCGATCTTGCTGACAAGGACCGAGGTCTTGATGGCCCCCACCCGAGGCCCAAGGTATTTCACCACCGCCTCCATCGTGCCTCCCTCATCGCTGATATCATCCACCACGAGCACCTTCTTGCTGGAGAGGTCTACCTCGGGAAGCGGATAGATCAGGATCGGGCTTTCGGTCAGGCTAGCATCACCTGTAAAGTGGCCCATCTGAAAGGTGCAGATATACTTCTTTTGGAGATAATCGAGCAGGATTCGTGCTGGGATCAGCCCTCCCCTCGCTACGGCGATGACCACATCCGGGTCATATTCCGATGTCCGTAAGGTGATATATATATTCCAGAGGAGTTTCTCAACATCCTCCCAGGAAAGGCTGATTGCCTTGGGAAATTTGGTCTTCCATGCTTCCATATCGCTCATACCCTCACCTCATACTGTTCATATGCGGGTGCACTGTACGTCAGCTTCTGTCTTCTCTCTTTTACGACCCCATATTGAACAGGGGCATCCCCGCCGTCCCTCCCAGGGTAAACGTGAGGTTATCACCTGATAGATTCCCCAGCATGGTTCTATATCCGGGAGAAAGTTTCAGATTACCCCGTAAATTCAGCTGGGATGATTGCATATTCATACCAAGCCTGACATCGCCGTCAACCGTGCCGGAAATGTCATTGCCATTCAATACCGCCTTTTCTATGGTAAGAACGCCCTTGTCCATCTTGGCGTTCACCTCAAACGTGGAAAAGGGTATAGCTGCAACGGGAAAGGACGGGATGTTCAAGGGTATCTGTCCATCCTTCCACACCATGGATATCTCGCCTTTTGAGTCCTTGAAATTCTCCTGCGAGGTCTTGATGGCAAAATTCCCACTGAGTGTGCCGCCGATCTCGGACCCGCCTTTGATGAACTTCCTGAAGGAGCTGGCATCGAATTCCTTCATGGTAAGGGAGACATCGAGAGGATTCCCGGGGTGTTTGAAGGAGGTCTTTATCTTGCCTTTCAAGTCCCCTCTTTCCTGGTCTATATGGAAGGAAAGGCCAAGAGAACCCGTGATCAAACTGAAGAGGCTGGGGCTGAGCGTAAGCTTGCGGGCGATGATTTCATTGTTGAGCTTAAGCCCTTCCACAGTCATGCCGAAGGGAAGCTTCGGCTGGACTTTCCCCATGGATATATCCGTGCTCAGGGCATTGCCGATGGCCGTCTCCAGCTTCGGCTTCAGGACATAGTAAGGGAAACGCACGTAAACGAAGAGGATAAGGCACAGGATCGCGTACAAGATGAAAAGGGTCTTAGTCCAGAAGGAATACAGTATTGGTTTATCCATGCACCTGCACCTGGAACGTCACGTCGAGATTCTTATCCTTGTCCACCCGCCGGAGATTCAAGCGTTTGATCCTCAAGGGCGTGGGACAAGTCTCTACACCGTAAAGGAGTCCGATGAGCTCCTCTTCGTAAATGCCCTTGATCCGTACTTCGATCGACTCCGCCCCATCAGCTCCGCCTGCAACCGGCTTCATATACTCGATGCGTTCATTGATCCCCTGCTTCTTGGCGAGATCCTCGAGGAAGCCGAAGAGGGTGAAATTTTTCTGCATGCCCGAACTCGCTCGGTTCGCCCTTTCCAGGGCGCTGATCTTGGCAGAAAGATCATAGACCATTTTCAGTTGCTGGTCCTTGGCGACAATGGAGTTTGTTAGGGCGACCCGGTGATGTAACAGGGGCATGATAATCCCCACAATCAGGACAAACACCGCTATAAATATCCCACCACCGATAACAAAGAGCTTCTCGCGCTTGGCAATCTTCATCATACACCACCCACCTTGCACGTGAGTTTGAACATGACCCGCTGATCCGTCGCGTTCACATTGGCTGATACGATCTTCACCTCGGTGATATGTTTCAGCGTAGACAGCACCCCTTTGATCTTCTCCACCGTATCATAGGACTGGGTGGTTCCCGAGATGGTGATCCCGTTCTCATCCAGGGTGAAACTTTCAATGACCGCATCCATCTCTCCCGGGATCTTTTCGCTGATATCCCGGATGATGTTGAGTGGCGTATCACTCCCCCCTCCTTCTTCACCGTACTTTTTCTGGAGCCTACTCAGATGCTGCTCCATCTGTTCGAGCGGTGCGACCATGGGGGTTCCAGGCGACATGACCGCAGTGAACTGCGCCTTGATCTTGGTATCGAGCTTCTTCTTTACCTGGGTCTTGAAGTACATGTCGACACCAAAGCCCGCAATCCAGACGACGATTAGTACGACGATCAGTTTGCCCCAGAAGCCGGCGAGACCTTTCAGCCGTTCCATGCTCTTGGCAAAGGGCTGCTCACCCATGCGGAAGTTCATCATGTCAGCGTTGTCGACCCCCCTGAATGCCAGGGATGCCGCCATGAAGGAGAGGAGGATATCCCGGGTGGGGCCGTCATACTGCACGCCCTTGAGGTCGGGGAGATCAGCATTGATCTCAGAGGCGACAAATCGATCTGGGAGATCCCGGATATACTCTGCATAGCCGGTGGGGATCAGAACGTACCCGTCAATATCACCAACGATGCGCTGCAGGGCTATGATCACCTCCGTGACCAGCCTTTCGAGATGCACGCCTGCCTGGATACCTCTTTGAAGGGCTTCTTCGATCACCGTCTGGACACCTTTGCCGGCATCCTTCGCAACCTCCATGACAATCCGTTCGAAACCAAAGGGCAAGACTCCCAGATGGGTGATATCATATCCATGGAGTATGCACATGGACGTATCGCGCCATCCCATATGGAGTATGACATACCCTCTCTCCGGAGCAAGGTTGAACAGGTTCCGGGCACCGGCCACCAAGGCCGATGAGGGCGACTCGATGATCTCCGGGTCGAGACCGGCAGAAGCGCATTCCGCGATGAGCCGCTGGACCGAGACGTTCTTGGCGGCTGCCGCCTCCAACAGGGTCTCGCCCATATCGTCCTTGCCGATGACCACGAAATCCACGTTGATATCCTCGGAAATTGGCAGGAGTGTCTCGACCTCCGGACCTATAGTGGCGGCGATCTTCCTCCGGTCGGTAAAAGGTCGTTTGACCTGCCGGTACATTATCTCATGTTCGGAGAGTGCCGTGATGCACACCTCAACCGGGATGCCCAGTTCAGCCAGGACGGATTTGATGTCCTCGGATGCTGCCAGCCTAGGTTTCCCCGCCTCATGCACGCGCTGCCGACGGACAAGCTTCTCTATGGCGAACTCACCCATGGCGGCCCTGAGCATGCATGCCTGCACCTCGAGCTCATCCCAATACAAGCCCAGATTGTATCTCGCCATACTGACTCCTCTTCCCTAGTAGATCCTATAATACACTATTTGCGGTTTGTTGTTAACGAGATCTAGCGTCGCCCGCACATTCATCATGGCACCCGAGGGCATCGCACCCTTCACGTCCACTGAGAAGCGCGTACTCAACCAAGCCGCCATATTTTCTATGGCATTCCAATCCTCCAATGGAAGTGTATTCAACCCCGTCTTGTTCTTACAGCTCTCTACATCTTCTAGATTCTTTATCGGTCTGCAGTCCATGAATCTTTCCACCATGTCTTCGGTGATCCCCCCCGCGAGGCTCATCAATACCTGCTTGGATGCGGTATTGAAATTGATCTTCCCCTGGGCACCAACCCCTTGGGTACCAACGGTCACATACTTCCCAATCCCTTCGTATTCCTCGTTGCCGTTGAACCACTCTGGTTTCATTCCTCTGACCAAGAGGATCTCCTCGGGCGTGTCGAACGGCCCGTTCTTGGCTGCATAGGGTTCGTCCAGGCTCTGATAATAATCGCTCTCAGCCCCGCCCATGCCTGGTTCATCGTCTGGATCGAGCCAGTCGACAATGGCAGCGGCGAGTTCGTTGAACTCATCTTCTTTGATCTCTATTTGCAGGACATCCATCATGAGCCGCTTGAGCTGTTTGATCCTGAATTCAACCGCCACATACTTATCACCATCCTTCTTGACGAGGCTGTTGAGGTCGATCTTGGAGCATTCGTCGGTTATGGTCCCGGTAAAGATCATCCCTTCCAGGTAGGAGGACGCTGTGAATAGATATTGGGAAAACTTCGCCCAGTCCTCATCCTCTGCGTCATAGGAACGGTCATCCTGGAGCAGGAGGGTGATCGCCGCCTCTATGCCGGCATTGCCCAGATACTGGGCCTGCAACATATCTTTGAAGTTGTGGGCATGCGCCAGGTCCATGCCCTGATCTGCTCGGAAGGCCATGACTACTGCCATAAAGAGCGTAACTACGCTCAAGACGAGGACAAAGACAATCCCCTTATCGTCCTTTAGGATCTTGAGCATCAGGATTTCCCTCCCGAAGCCTTTAGTTGGAGCGCAGACAAGGGGGGTGAGGCCACACCGGTAAAGGTATAGGTCTCGTCGCCCCGCCGGAAGGTGATGGTGATCTTCACCTGGGAAGGAAGCACCAAGCGTTTTGCGATATCCCAATCCTCGCTCTCGGTCCCGGTTTTGTCGAGATAGACGATGTTCAGAGCGGTTACATCCTCGGCCAACTCCATCTCCGTGCCCCGCGTGGTGATGTCCTGGTGAGGCTTCGCATCCTCCCTGCGCATGAGGTAGTAGACTCCTTTGCCCTGTTCGACCTCTTTGAGGTAATAGTCAACCTCGGTGATCATGTCCTTGTGGCCACCGAGGCCGAGATCGCTCGTAGTGGTGAAATAGATGCTGTCCTTGTCGAGAGTCCCGTCCTTGTCATGCCTGCCGATGAAGCGGTACTGCGCAATCTCCTGCTTGGTGAATCCCGTCTCGGCGGTGAAGGCCGCCGGGACATAAGCACAGGTGACATCCCTCAGCATGCGGTCCATGCAGGTGCGGGCCATCTGGTAGACCTCCCCCTGTTTGCGCACGATATCGATCACCTCATGGGAACGGAAGAAGGTGGCGCTGACGATCGTCATGATGATGGCCATGAGGAAGATGGCCATGAGGAGTTCCACGAGGGTGAAGCCCTCAATGCTGGACTGAGAGAAATGTGACGAACTTGTTCTCAAGACCGCCCCTCCCGCTCCCCCAGATCACGGTGATGCTATACTTGTAATACCCGCTCAAAGGGGTTGGTTCTATGGATTCCTTGTAGGTATACCCCGGATACTCTTCCCCGAAGTCCCCGCTCTTCTGACCTACAATCGCGGGGGTTCCGGATGCATCGATCTCGGCGATGTGTTTCTGCGCGAGCAAGGTAGATGTGGTGAGGAACTTCGCCTCCGTGGCGTTACCCAACCCCTGGCTCTCGGACACCAGGAGCGGCACAAAGGTGATGCTCAGGATGACCATGGCGATCAGCACTTCGAAGAGGGTAAAGCCTCTAGCCCCCATAGGTGATCTCCACATAATGGTCATAGGTCCGGAAATTCCCGGAAAAAGGTTTGATGATAAGGGTATAGATCTTGTTCGGCCCACCTTCGAGATAGATGACACCCTGCTCTACGATCCCGTCCGACGTGATCATGAGGTCGATCTGCCCCTGCTCCTTCTTCGGCTGATAGGGGCTCTTGACTCCCTTGAGCAAAACACCCTCGGGAAGTTTTACCTTCTTCAGGAGTTCCGGGGTCTCTCCCGATTTCTCGGGTTTCGGATAGATGCCGACGAGGTTACCGTCAAAATCAAAGCGCACATAGTAGGCTTTGTGCTGGGTGATGGCCTCGGAGCGTGCGTATTGGATGAGGGTGGTCAAATCCCGAGCTGCCCTCTCCAGGCCGGAAGTCGTCAGCTCCGTGAACAAACGCGGGGCTACAAAGCCGACCGTAATGCCGATGATCGCGATCACGATCACAAGCTCGAGGAGGGTGAAGCCCTTACTTCCCCTCATCTTCCCAGTTTCCGATGTCCTTGTCCTTGCCCTCTCCTCCAGGCTGCCCATCAGGGCCATAGGAAAAGACGTCCACCCCGGTGGGGTTGTGGATGCCTGGATCGAGATAGACATAATCATTGCCCCACGGATCCTTGGGAACCTTCGGCTTATCCAGATAGCCTCCCTCTCGCCAGCGCAGGGGGATAGTACCCGCGGTCGGTTTCTCAACGAGCGCCTTGAGACTCTGCTCGGTCGATGGGTATTCGCCGTTATCCATTTTATAAAGCTTCAAGCCCTCCTCCAAGGCCTGTGTCTGGATCTTGGCCTGATTGCGCCTGGCCTCCTCCGGTCTCTCTATCAGCCGGGTACCCACGAATGTGACCAGGATGCTCAGGATGACTACCACAATCAGGAGCTCAATGAGTGTAAAACCTTGTCTGTCCATCTTCTCCTCCGAGTTAGCGGATTATCTGGCTCATCTCCAGCATGGGGAAGAGGATCGCCAGGATGATGAAGCCGACGGTCACCCCCATAATGATGATCATGATCGGTTCAATGATCGAGGTGAGCCCGGCTACCGCCGTCGCTACATCCTCCTCGTATGCATCGGCGGCCTTCATGAGCATATCCTCCAGGGTACCGCTGCGCTCACCGACCTCGATCATATGGATCACGATGGGGGGGAACACACCGGACTTCCTGAGGGTCGCCCCCAGGCTCGATCCTTCGATGACGTCGGAGATCGCCGCTTGGAGTGTTACCTCCATAACCTTGTTCTGGACCACCGTCTGGACGATCCGCATGGCCTCGATGATCGGGACGCCCGAGGCCAGCAACGTGCCGAGGGTTCGCGCAAATCTGGCCACAGCGAGCTTGATATAGATCTGACCGTACAACGGCATCCGCATGCGGAAGCGGTCAAAACGCAGTGCGCCGTGTTCAGTCTTCTGCCAGCGCATGATGAGGTAGATTACGGCAGCCACTGCAATGAGGATGATCCACCACGTCTTCCCGAGAAAGCCGCTCGTAACGATGAGTATGCGTGTGACGAGCGGCAGCTTCTGATGCATGCTTTCGAACATGTTCACCATCTTGGGGACCACCGATACCATAAGGAAGGTGACAACCACAAAGGCAACGCAAATGAGGAAAGCAGGGTAGATCATGGCGGCACCGACCTTGGCCCGCAAGCGTTGCTGCCCCTCCAGAAACTCGGCCAGCCGGAGGAGGACGATATCCAAGGCACCGCTCGCTTCTCCCGAGCGTACCATATTGATATAGAGGTCGGGGAAGATCTTCTTGTGCTGGCTCAGGGCATCCGCGAAGGACGCTCCCTCGTTCACCGCGTCTCTGACCTGTGCCATGGTTTTCTTCAGGATGGGGACATCCATCTGTTCGTAAAGAGCGCTCAGGGCTTCGACCAGGGGAATGGAGGCCCCGACCAGGGTGGCGAGCTGCCGCGTAATCACCGCCACATGCTCCTTTTTCACCCGGCCGAAGAGGTCCTTGACGTTCAAGGTACCCGCCTTGGTCATGGCGCCAGCGGCCACCTCCTCGGCAATCGTGCTGACATATACCCCCTGGGACCTCAGCTTGAGCTTGGCCTCCCGCAGCGAGGTGGCATCCACCATCCCCCTGTTTTCTTTCCCCTTGTCGGTATATCCCGTCCAGGTATAGAGCGCCAATCAAGCCCCCCTACTGGGCCTTTTTCTCCTCTGCCTTGGGCTGCGGCATGGACTGCGGCTTAACGCTTCCCGGACCCGGCTGGGTCATCCCCTCACTCTTCGCCTTTTCCTTCTGCTTCTGCGCCTCGGCCTGGGCCAGCTTGAAGTACTCTTCGTTGATCTGAATCGGGAACTGCTTCTTGATCTCCTCTTTCAGCTTATTGACCGCCGCATCCCGCTTCTCGCGCTTCATCTGGCGTTCGATGGAGCTCTTCACCTCATCGAGCGGCCTCACCTTGCCATCTTCCTTGTCTTCCACCTGGATGATGTGGTAGCCAAAGGAGCTCTTCACCACGCCGCTCATCTCCCCCTTCTTAAGGGCAAAAGCCGCCTTCTCGAAATCAGGGTCCATTCTGCCATGTGTTATCCACCCGAGCTCGCCGCCGCGAGGAGCTGAGGGGCATTTCGACTTCTCCTTAGCGAGCTTGGCAAAATCCGCGCCTTTCTTTAACTGCGCAAGGATAGCCTTGGCATCCTGCTCCTTATCCACGAGGATATGCCTTACCTTAACCCTGGGCCCGATGGTGAATTTTTCCTTGTTGTCGCTGTAGTATTTGGCAATATCGGCATCGGTTATCTTGACATTCTCGACCTGCGCATCCTCGAGGTCCTTGGCCAGGATCTGATCTGTAATGTACTCGAGCTTCAGCTTGGTCTCAGGCTTCTGGTCGATCCCGCGTTTCTTTGCCTCCATGGCCATCATCCTCACCTCGGCCATTCTGTCCACGATCTCCCGTTTGGCCTCAGGCGTTGAATACCGCACACGGTACGGCTCCGGTATCTGGGAAAGGATGGCATCGATATCCGAATCCATGATCTTCTCATTCCCCACCGTTGCCACCACGTGCGGATTGGCAATGGTCCCCTTCGCCTTCAGGGACGCTCCCTTCTCTTTCGAGCAGCCCGTCAGGGCCAACATCAGCATTACGCACACCAGTCCTAGTTTTTTCACTTACTTCTCCTTTCATGTAGTTAGTTCTTTTATTCCTAATATAAGAAATAACACCAAAGCAAGCTGCTGTCACCAAAAAACCCCGCAAGTTCTCCCTCTGCTTGGCAAGGGCATGACGTGCCGTACCCCTGGAGAGCCCAAGGGATCCGTCATCCTTTCCCGCTCGCTTGCCCATACATCCTGTGAGCGGCATGCAGGGCGGATGCCTCGCACTCCTCAGGATTCAGCGGAGATTAATCGTGTAAAGATGGGCAACTCCTTTGTTTAAGAAGCATTTCCCGCCTTCGTGATCATTCCTTTTTCACGAGCACGGCGATGAGGATGCCCTCCCTGACCCTCACCAGGGCATGTTGATCCGTAATCACGTTGCTCACACCCCAAGGCAAACCGATCTCCATGGTTGCATCATCGAGTTCATAGGCAAACCCTTTCAAGGTGATGCCCGAGGCCATCATTCCGAGGGGGAGGAAGGATATGGTGGTTCCTTCTTCATTTGTTAGTGTGCATTCACCCTCGATCAGAAAAATGATTTGACGCTCAGAGACGATTCGCGCCCTCACCCCGGCCTTGAGCGCCAGGTGCAGGAGATGGACGTTGGCTAGGCTATGATCAAACCGCGCCCCGATCCCGGAGAGAATCTCGATCTCCCGAGCCCCTCTTTTGAGCGCCACTTCCAGGGCGATTTGTGTGTCGGTCTTATCCTTATGTGGGCTGAAGGTGAGGATGGTGACTTTTCCGGCCTGCAACTCTTCCAGGGCTTCTTCCGGGATGGAGTCCATATCACCGACGACGAGGTCCGGGATGATGCCGGCCTGCAGGCAATACCAGGCACCACGATCGGCGGCGATAACCATCTCGGCCTTCAGCGCTGCGTGCCCGAGCAGTTCCTCAGGCACGCGGTCTCCTCCTACCACGATGAGGATCATATCTACAACATCAGGATAAGGATGCCGGCCAGGATGAAGGCCCCGATCCCGGTCGCCGCCCAGGTTGGACCGGTAGCGTTCTTATAGAGCAGGGCCGGATTCCAGCTCCTCTGTTCGACGATCCTGCCCTGGGGCAGCTGGTAGACCAGCGGCACATCGCCAATGCCGTCACCATCCGTATCCTTGAAACTGTTCATATATTCAAGGAAGCCACTCCATTGCTTCAGCTCCTGAATCCCCGGCCTATGCGGATCTGTATCAACAATGGCATCCCGCAGATCCTCAATGGGCTTCCCTTTTGCATCCTTAGGCACAATATCCAGTATGTGCCAGGTAAAATTTCCAATGAGCTTCAGGAAGGTGGTGTTATAGATATTGCCGCCAACTTTATAGAGCTTCCTGTTGGTTTCGGATACGTTGAGTTCCTTGTACCCTTTCTCATCATCCCCGATCTGGATATCGACCACCCGATCAAAGATCATCCTGTTGGGGTTATATCGGAACTTGAGGCCCGAGACCTGGAGGTAATAGTCGCTACCCTTCAAGGGATATACCGAGGTGAGCACCTCAAGGGTCTTCTTGATCTCATGACCGTAAAGGTAGAGACTGACGAGCGGGTAGCCCAAAGCATCCTCATGCATGCCAACCCCGAGGGGGATGGCGCGGAAACAATCGCTTACCGTGAGATTCCCCGTTTTCCCTTTCACGATATCATCCCTGATAACCCCGTTCGACTCAAAAGCCACATCGGTCTTTCTCCCGGTCTTCTTATATTCGGCCTTGTCTATTGACCAACGGATGGAATCGGCTATGATATTACCCAGATTCGAATCCCATTCGGCGCAGGTCAGGTTGAATCTTGTCTGGGCCAGCACCTTGAAGAAACTCCAGCCTCTATCCGCGAGCACCTGTTTGTTTACCACCTCCTCGGCCTGCTCCACCATCTGCTGGATACGCGCATCGCCCTCAATGGTGTCGTTCACTTCGACCATGGTGTATTTCTTGGGGGATAGTTTCCCATCCTCATAGGAAAGGTCAAGGATGCCGACATGCGTTCCGTAGCCTCCGGCCTGTACAATGATGGTGCCCTTTTCGTCGAGAGGGGCCTTTAGGAGGGAATGGGTATGGCCGCTGATGATCACATCAATCCCCGGCACCTTTCTGGCGAGATCAACATCCTCGCCCGTTTTTTGATCCTCGTTCAAACCGCTGTGGGAGAGGCAGATCAGCACATCGACCTTTTCCTCCTTCTTCAGCTTATCCACCATGGCCTGCGCCGTATTCATTGGATTGGAAAATGTGAGCGGCTTGGCAAAGGGGGACACCTCGGCTGCATCTTTTCCGATGAGGCCAAAGATCCCGATCTTGAAGCCTGCACGTTCAAGGATGATGTAGGGGGTCAAGAGGCCGTCCTCAAAGGCCTTCATCAGGGTGTCATCCGCCTCATCGGCGGCGCTGAACTCAATATTGGCACAGACCACATACGGCATGCCCTTTTCCGATCCTGCGCGTAGTATCCGGGCAAGCCCTTCGGGTTTGAGGTCGAACTCGTGGTTTCCAAAGCCGACCGCATCATATCCGACCTCCTTCATGATCCGCAGCTCGTAAGCCTCCTCCCTGCTGATCATATGAAAGAGGGTTCCCATCATGAAGTCGCCTGCATCCAGGACAATGACACAATCCGACCCGTCTTTCTTCGCGTCCTTAATGATGCTGGCTATGCGTGCTATACCTCCTTTCGTAGCGTCATTACCCTTAGTGAGCGGGGCATAATCGATCTCAGGGCCGAAGCCGAGCAGATGGGAATGCAGGTCGTTGGTATGGATAATTCTCAGGGTCCTTGCTGGAAGCGCAGGGGCAATCACGAAACACATGACAATGGCAATACCTATGATCCTGAAGAATCTCTCCTGCATACGTCCTCCTCTCACCTCATGCTTACGGATTTAAAATATAAGTCCAATCTCCCTGAAAAAAGGGAGCTGCTTGTCCTTTTCGGAAAGGATCGGGCCAGGGACCGGCCAGGGGATAGAGAGGTCAGGGTCGTCCCACCTGATGCCGCTGTCCGCATCCGGCACATAGTACGCATCCACCTTGTAAAGCACGACCGTGTCCTCCTCCATCGTACAGAAACCATGGGCAAATCCTTTGGGAACCAGGATCATGTTCATTTCGAATGCGGAGAGTTCGATATCAAACCATTTACCATAGGTCTGCGACGCCCTCCGCAAGTCCACGACGACATCGAAAATTCTCCCTTTCACGACCCATACCAGCTTTGTTTGGACATACGGCGGCTTCTGGAAGTGCAGCCCCCTGATAACCCCGATGCCTTTGGAAAAAGAGTGGTTATCCTGCACAAAATCATAGGAGAACCCGAGCTGTTCGAAGACCTTCCGGTTGTATGTCTCCGAAAAGTACCCCCGCTGATCCCTGAATAAACGCGGTTTTAGAATGAAGGCACCCTTGAGCGGCGTCTCGATACAATGCATGCCCTCCTCCATAGCTCATTCTGGAGAAGATATCAACTCCTTGACTTCAGCCAGGACGTCCTCGATCTGGTCATGGTGCCGAGGAGAGATATGCATGGGAATTACCCGCTTGGCATTCAAGGCCAGCGCCACCTTGCCTGCCTGAAAAGCGGTGAGGTGCCCTTTGAGGTACGCCTCGTCCCGCATCTCGTCCAGGTAAAACGCCTCAATGAAAAGGATATCAGTGCCTAAAGCAAGGGGGAGGACCCTCTCGATATTCGCCTGTGAATAGCGGATATCGGTCAGGTAGGTGATCTTCTGTCCCGGCGAAACAACGACCAGGTCATCCACAAGCTGTTCGCATGGGATGCTTCTCGTCCCCCGAACCGTATCAACGCGGATGACCCCCTTCAACCCGGCATGGATCAACTCCTTTAACCTTCCCAGCCAAGGTCCTGCCTTATACCCCCTCTCCGCCAGAACGTCCCCTCTGATATTGATGTGGAAAGCCTCCTTGATCACAAAACCCAGGCAGGGGATATTATGATCGAGGATGGCCGCCTCCACGGAGTACCGCGGTGTGTTGGCAATCGCATGGGAATGCCAGGGTTCGCTCTGCTCGGATATGACATCAAAACCTGCATTGGCTTTCGTCGTTATAGTGAAAATGCCCTGGTACGAGACCTCGTGGATATGTATCTCCAAGCCATACGCCTGGGTGAGGTTCCAGGTGTAGGCATGGAGTTTGGCGAGCATCTTCTCCCTGATACCCTCCGGACCATAGATATGGAGAGGGTTTTCCCGGTGGAGGATCACCCTCAGCACATGGTCGATACCCATGAAGTGATCCATGTGGGTATGGCTGATAAAGATAGCTTCCAGCAGCATGAGTTCACGGTTCGAGATCGTGAGGAAGCTCCCGCAGTCGAACATGATCGCCTTGCGTTCGTTGAGGATACGGATATAGACGATTGGGTCAAACAACGGGCCGTTTACCAGCCTAGTTAGGAATGTCGGCCTCATAGGTCACGCGACATCAGACCTCTACATGCCGAGGGATTTGAGGAGATCATCCACGGCATCCTGAGAGGTAGCAGCACCCTTTACACGGCCAGGTACCACCGGCCCGTGGAGGACCTCGACCTTTGGGTGTTCTGCTTTCGACTCGGCCTGTACGAGATGTCCGAAGTGCTGGATGAACTCAATAAGCCGCCGCTCAATCTCCTCGACGACCTTGCTCACCTTCTTGATGAGCTGGTCGACAAGGTCGGCATGGATCTGGAGCTCACTGATCCTCGTCAGCTCATTGACCAGTTCGTCGTTATGCACCTTCAGGGTGGCGAGTTTGGCAACCGCACCCTTCTTGTCGCCCTCAGCGATGAGCTTGACGATCATTTCATACATGTTCACATCAATGAGCGCCACCTCCTGGCGTGCAAAGAGGAGGTCAAGAGTCTGTTCCGCTGCATCCTTCACCAGCTTCGAGGCGTGGGCGAGCTTGTTCGACAACCCCTCTATCTCCTCCTCGTTGATGTGCTTCAAGATCGGTTCTAGGAAGCTCTGGATATCCTTTATGGATTCATGGAGGTCGCGCGTGATTTCGCCAATGCCCTGAAACAGTTCTGACGTACCGAAGGACGAGAGCTTCTTCATCCCGCCGGCCGCTCTGGCCAGATCGCCCATGGAAAGGCTGATGATGGCTTCCTTCAGGGTATCCATAAAAAGCTCCAGCTCTTCTATGGGGGGGGTCCCTGTGGCTTCGATATGTTTTTTCAGGGCATCGGTCTGGTCGAGAATCTCTCCGATATGCCTTTCCTTTGCCCTTTCGCGTGTCTCATTTTCCGCCATTCCTGCCTCCCCCCTCCGTACACATGGATAGTATGTTTCATTTTTCGGAAATGCACGCCTGAATCTTTAACGCGAAGATTGTCCCTTATATGGGGTGGAGGAGGAAAGGACCAGGGGAAGATCTTGGCATGGTAAGGGAGCAAAGACGATAGATGGGCCTACCAGCCTTGGGATGCTTCGTTCCTATTGATCCGGAATACGGGCGAGATCGGCAATCCACGGGGCCTCCTCGCTGTCACTCGGTGCCCGGTAATCGCCCCGGGGCGAGAGCGATCCGCCCGATCCGACTTTGGGTGCATTCGGGACGCAGGAGCGCTTGTACTGGCTCAGCTTGAAGAACCGGTGGACGAAAACCTCAAGCCAATGCTTGATCTCACCAAGATTATAGCTGTTGCGCTTCTCGGGAGGCACATCGGGCCACGCGCCCTTCATTTTATCACTCCAGGCATGGTGAGCGAGGAAGGCCACCTTCGACGGCAGGTAACCGAACCTCGTGAAGTAGAAGGTATTGAAGTCCTGGAGCTCATACGGTCCGATGATTTCCTCCGTCCTGTGCGCCGGCTGGTCGCCGATCGTACCGGGGATAAGCTCGGGGCTTATCTCGGTAGCCAGGATGTCCTGCAGGCATGCGGAGACCTCGCTGCCCAAGAGGTCTCGTGCGACGATCCAGCGCAGGATATACTGGATCAGGGTCTTAGGCACGCTCGCATTCACATTATAATGTGACATGTGGTCACCAACCCCATAGGTGCACCAGCCGAGAGCAAGCTCAGAGAGATCCCCTGTCCCGACCACCATCCCGTTCACGAGATTGGCTATCCTGAACAAAATGGAGGTCCTCTGGCCCGCCTGGACGTTTTCAAAGGTCACATCATAGAGCGCATGACCTCTAGCATAGGGATGATCGATATCCTTCATCATCTGGAGAGAACCTGGCTTGATGTCGATCTCGTGCGCATCGACCCGAAGGGCCTGCATAAGGCGTTTGGCATTGGTATAGGTCTTGTCCGATGTGGCAAACCCCGGCAGGGTATAGGCCCTGATGTTCATCCTTGGCAGTCCCAAGGTGTCCATAGTCCTGGCACAAACGATGAGGGCGTGCGTCGAATCGAGTCCACCGGATACCCCGATCACAAGCTTCTGCACACCGGTGGTCCGCATCCTTTTTGTGAGCCCCTGCACCTGGATGTTGTAAATCTCGTAGCAGCGCTTGTCCCTGAGACCGGGGTCAAAGGGAACATACGGAAAGCGCGGCACCTCCCTCTCGAGCATGATCATTCCCTGGGGTAGCGTGATATGGCAAGGGATCTCACGAAACTGTTCGATCGTCCCTCTGAGTTCCTTCCTGCTCACCGAGAAGTTCGTTATCCGCATACGGTCCTGGGCCAGTCTCCCGAGGTCGATATCGGCGAATATCACCTGCGGTTTCCAGGAGAACCGCTCTGATTCCTTCAACAACGTCCCATTCTCATAGACGAGCGCATGCCCGTCCCAGGCGAGGTCCGTCGTCGACTCGCCGGGTCCGGCCGCCGTGTAAATGTAGGCACAGAGGCACCGGGCAGACTGGTTCGAAACCAGCTCATGGCGGTATTCATCCTTTCCCACGGTAATGTTCGAGGCGGAAAGATTCCCGATCACCGTTGCCCCTGCCAGGGAGGCATAACTGGATGGGGGGACAGGCACCCAGACGTCCTCGCATAACTCGATAAAAAATTTGCACTCGGGGATGTTCTCCACTGGGAATATGAGATCGTTTCCGATGGGAATCCCCTGCTGTCCCAAGAGATCGATCTTTTTCACCGTCAGGTCTCCGGCAGGCCGGAAATGCCTGAGCTCGTAGAACTCCCGGTAATTCGGGAGATAGCTCTTTGCCGCAATCCCGAGAACCTTGCCCTTGTGCATGACTACCCCGCAGTTGAAGAGGGAATCCATGATGGGAAGAGGGGCGCCGACCACGATCACCATATCGAGGGCGGATGTAGCTTCGAGCAGTCTCTTTAGCGCGCCTGCGACCGCATCGAGGAGGGCATCCTGGAAGAAGAGATCCTCATTCGTATATCCCGATACCCCGAGCTCAGGAAACAGCGCCAGGATAGCCTTCCCCCTCGCCGCCGCATGAGCAAGCTCGATGGTCTTCTCTGCATTGAACGCCGGGTCGCTGACCCTGACCTCCGGGACACACGCCGCCACCCTGATGAACCCATGCGCATACAGGTTGAAAAACTCCTCCACGTGACCCTCCCAGCTTAGAGTTTTCACTATTATACAATACAACTGTCAGAATATACAGATAAAAGATCCTTCATGGGCAACGCTTCTGCTCTGGATGGAAGCATGCAAGCTGCATTCTCCCGTTTGGCCTGAAGGGGAGCCAAGCACGCGTAGTGCATGCCTGCATCGGCTTACGGGCATGCACCGCGCGTGCATAGCCCCCTGTTGAAGGTTCAGGAGGGATGATTTTTTGAGAAGAAGTATTCCAAATGGTTTCGTTGTGCTTATTATTATAAGCGGAGGGTTGCTCGTATGGTGGGTTTCTTGATCGCCTTTTTGCTCATTGCCGATATCCCTGAGGAACGTTTTACGACACTGCGGGAGGAGATGGTCTTCACCCAGATCATGGAGCGTGCAATCAGGGATCAGCCCACGCTCAATGCCATGCGAACGGTGAAGCGGCATCGCTTCGTGCCGGAGCGGCTCAAGGCGTACGCTTATGAAGACGGGCCCATGCCCATCGGACATGGACAGACCATATCCCAACCATATATCGTGGCCTACATGACCGAGTTCTTGAGACTCAAACCCGGATCTAGTGTACTCGAGATCGGTACAGGTTCTGGATATCAGGCGGCAGTATTGTCCTGTATTGCTGGAGAAGTGTACACGGTTGAGATCATCGCCGAGCTCGGTCAGCAGGCTCAAAAGAGAATCAAAGCGCTCGGATATCAGAACGTCATGGTCAGGGTAGCGGACGGCTATAACGGCTGGGAGGAGCATGCCCCATATGACGCCATCATCGTCACTGCCGCAGCCGAATACATCCCGCCCCCGCTCATAAAGCAACTCAAGGACGGCGGGCGCATGGTGATTCCGGTCGGCTCGCCTTTCCTCGTGCAGACCCTCATGCTCGTGGAAAAGTCAGGCGGGGTGGTGAAGACCAAGAGCCTGCTGCCTGTTCGTTTCGTGCCCCTGATAAGGGGCAAGTGACGGGCGCTGGCACTACTATGAGAGACATACTTTTCCACAGACCCCAGCAATTAAAGACTGGAACGACAAGGCATTGCATGGTTTGTTACGATTGCTTAGTCTTGCGACGAGGAAGATCATAGGTTGTTACTCAAGCTCCAGCCTATTGATTGCAGGGTCGGCGGTCGCTTCGTCCGCAGGAGGGGAATTGGACCGCTCCCCTTTCATTTCGTCAGGAGCGGCCCAATTCTGCTGACGTCTGCCCCCCCCCTTGAGAGACTACGGGGGGTTGGGGGGATTGAGTTTTGAAAATGCCCACGAAACCATTCATGAATCAAGCGATACCGCCGTCGGATAGGCGCCTTCTGCTTGCGATTGGCATGGTGTCCATGGCGATCATCGCCTTCCAAATCTGTCTCATGGAAATATTGTCGATCGTGCAATGGCACCATTTCGCCTACATGATCATCTCGGTCGCTTTGCTCGGGTTCGGCGCTTCCGGAACCAGCATTACCCTCATGCGGACATGGTTATTGAGGAGATTCGCACTCGTTTCACCCGTGCTCATGATTCTATGCGGTATTGCCATGGTTCTCTCGGTGAGAGTTGCCCAGTCCGCCGGGGTCAGATTCGTTTCGTTCCTTCTCTTTGCCGAGCCGTACCATATCGGGAAGCTCGCCTTCACCTGCCTGAGCTATTTCATCCCCTTCTTCCTGGGGGCTTTTGCGATCGGGCTCGCCTTCGCACGGTATGCCCAGGACATCGGAAGACTATATGGCGCCAACCTCTTTGGCTCTGGCCTTGGAGGTATCTTCGCCATATGCCTAATGTGGCTCTTCCTGCCAGAAGCCATTCCAGCAATCATTGCGTTCCTCCCGCTGCTTGCAGCGGTCCTCATGATCAGGAGCAGGTCGTGGGCGTTAGCTGCCTGTCTCCCGCTCTTGATTACCGGGTGGTTCGTGTACCATCCCCCGATACTGGTTATGTCGGAGTTTAAGGGCCTGAGTAAGACCCTCGACCTACCCGAAGCCAAGGTTATCATTACCAGGAACAGCCCCTACGGCGTCGTGCAGGTCGTCTCCTCGCCGGCGCTACGGTATGCGCCCGGTGTGAGCCTGATGTATCAGGAGCCCCTCCCCTTGACCTGGGCTGTTTTCAATAATGGCGACTGGCGCGGACCGCTCCTGAAAATGAACGCTCAGGGCAAAACAAACATCATGGACTACACCACGAGCGCCTTCCCCTTTTGGATGGGTGCACGATTCAGGGTGCTCATCCTCGATGCCGGAACGGGTGCCGATGTCATCCAGGCTCTGACCCATGGGGTGAGAGAGGTCAATGCCGTTGAGCCGAATCCTCTCATCGCCGCATTGCTTGAAAATGCATATCCCTCTGCAATGCGATCCAGGCTCCATGTTCATACCACCAACTCCCGTACCTTTCTCATGCAGGACACCTCCCGATACGATCTGATCGCATTACCCATGCTAGATGCCTTCGGAGGGAGCTCTGGTCTCTCGGCCCTCTCCGAGAACTATCTACTCACCAGCGAGGCGTTGACCCAGATGTGGGAGAAGCTCACCCCGCAGGGCGTCTTGAGCATCTCCTGCTGGCTTGATTATCCACCCCGGAACAGCCTGAAGCTCCTTGCTACGGTGTCCGAGGTGCTTGCCCGGCAAGGGGTCAACCCAAAAATGCATCTTGCCGCTGTGAGGGGCTGGGGCACGCTGAGCGTGGCAGTAAAAAGATCGCCCATTACCCTGGGTGAGTCTGCCAGGGTCAGGGGCTTCTGCGAAAAAATGTCTTTTGACCCAGCTCTCCTGCCCGACATTCACCCGTCGGAAAGGGCCCGTTTTCATGTGCTTCAGGACTACCAATGGTTTTCCTACCTGGATATGATCCTTTCCCCATACCGTGATGCTTTCCTGTCAGAATATGATTTTCATATCACCCCTGCCACCGATAATCGCCCCTATTTCTCTCAGTTCCTCAGGTGGAGAAGCCTCGAGCGTCTGAGGACTATCTATGGCCAAAGGGCCATTCCTTTTTTTGAGCTCAGCTATCTCATTCTGATCCTTACCATGGCCCAGATAACCGTATTGTCGTTGATCCTCATCGTCCTCCCCTTGAGGAGCATAGGCTGGGGAGGAAAACACAGGTTAAAGATCCTTATCTATTTCAGCTGCATCGGAGTGGGCTACATGTGCGTAGAGGTCGTGATGATCCAGAGGCTCATCCTCTACATCGGCAATCCCATATATTCTGCCTCAACAGTTATCAGTGCTCTGCTCATCTTTTCCGGCCTCGGCAGCTCTGTTTCTGCCCGTTTTTCAAAACAGCACCGCCTTGTCCTTGCCGGTATCGTTGCCCTCATCCTCCTCTATGCGCTCCTCCTCACCCCGTTCCTCTCGGGAACCATCGCCCTGCCCCTTGTCGGAAGACTGATCCTTTCCCTCCTTGCCATCGCCCCGCTTGCCTTCTGTATGGGCATGCCTTTCCCTCTGGGTATAGCCAGGCTTTCAGCAGAAGACGTGCCCTGGTCATGGGGCATCAACAGCTGCCTGTCTGTGGTGAGCGTCCCCCTGGCCTCCATCATCGCCGTCGAGATGGGCTTTTCATGGGTCATGATCTTTTCGGCCCTCGCATACGTATTGCCTTTCATGGTTGGCCTCCGGGACAAGCCCGTCTTCACTCGGGCCAGCTAGGTCGCAGAACGCCAATAAAGATCTGCTTGAAAATCCCGCACTCATACGATAAGGAAGGTGCAGATCGGGTTGAAGCAGGACAGGTGGTCACTGGCGTTTATAACGCGAGAGGAAAGTCCGGGCTCCATAGGGCAAGGGTGATCGCTAACGGCGACCGGGGGTGACCCTAGGGAAAGTGCCACAGAAAACAAACCGCCCGTCTGAAGACGGGTAAGGGTGAAACGGCGAGGTAAGAGCTCACCAGTTCCCCGGGTGACCGGGGAAGCTTGGCAAACCCCACCCGGAGCAAGA
>CAYGXB010000008.1:16170-24111 GCA_964353605.1 uncultured Bacteriovoracaceae bacterium | reverse complement strand
AGTTATCTTGCTTATTGCAATATTATCGCAAACTGTGAGTTTTGCAATTGGCTCGGGTGAAATACGTTATCGAACAATGTATCAATCCAGGTTTGATCTCCTCTTTATCACTCCCCTTAAAAAGAACTCTGGTAGATTATGTAGCAATGCCTATTGACCTTGCGTCTCGTTTCCCGGATATTATATGCATATCACATGATCGGAGACAAGACTATGTGCTTAACTGATATTACCACGAAACTCGATGCCATGTTTTTCCCAGGTTCGATAGCGATTATCGGCGCTTCGGATGTTCCTCGGAAATGGGGATTCATGATTACGACCGCGATTACCAGCGGTGGATACAAGGGAAAGATCTTCCCGGTCAATCCGAAGAAAGAGATCATCCTGGGGCTCAAGGCATATCCTTCTCTGGATGTCATCTCCGAACCCGTAGATCTAGCCATTATAACTATCCCCGCCAGCCTCGTGGCTCAGGCGTTGAGGGATTGCATCAGGAAGGGTATCCATGCCGTCGTCCTCATCTCCTCCGGCTTCAAGGAGACAGGGGAGGAAGGCGCACAATTGGAAAAGGAGATCACCGAGATCGCGCGCCAGGGGGATCTCCTCTTCATCGGACCCAATACCATGGGGATCATATCCACCCATGGCAATCTGACCTCTATTGGAGTCCCCATCTTTCCCAAGCAAGGTGCCCTTGGGATCATATCCCAGAGCGGCAATCTCGGTGTGCAAATCATCCAGTGGACTATCCACAGGGGTATGGGAGTTGGGTTCTATGCCGGGACCGGCAATGAGGCCATGCTCAAGGCCAGCGAACTCCTCGCATACTTTGGGCACCGGAACGAGGTAAAGGCCATCGCCATGTACCTCGAAGGGGTGGATAATGGGAGAGAATTCATGGATGTGGCCAGAAGGGTTACCCAGAAGAAACCCGTGGTCGCCCTGAAAACGGGGAAATCCAAGACAGGCTCCAAGGCGGCGCAGTCGCATTCCGGCGCCATGGCAGGTTCCTTTGCCACGTATAGCGCGATGTTCAAGCAATGCGGCATCATCCAGGTCAGGACACCATCCGAGCTCCTCAATGTGTCTGCGGCCTTGACCAACCTGCCCGTACCCAGATCCAACCGGGTGGGTATCATGAGCCTCGGCGGCGGCTGGGCGGTCGTGACCGCCGACGAATGCGAGGGAAATGGCCTGGTGCTACCTCTCCTGAGCGAGGCCATCATCGATGACCTGAACAAGCGGCTTCCCCCCTACTGGAACAGATCCAATCCCATCGACCTCGTGGGGGAGGGGGATCCGAACCTCCACCTCCATACGCTCGAGATCCTCGCCCGGTGGGATGAGGTGGATTCTGTCATTGCCCTTGGTGTTATCGGAAGGCTTTCCATCGTGGAAAGCTTCATCGAATCCCAGGAAAAGATCAACGGCCAGATCTTCAGCCGGGAACTAAAGGTCACCGTGCTCAAGGACCAGATGAAGACAGAGAACCGCTTCATCAACGAGATGGCACGACTCCAGAGAGAAACCGGCAAGCCCATCGTGGCTGTGTCCCTGAGTGAAGAGGGGCATACCATTGTCGACACCGATTACGGGACCGCCATGTGCCTTTCCACCCCGGAGGAGGCCGCGAGTATCATCTCCAGTATGGCCGGATACCGTTACTACCTCGACCATTTGTAATAGTTCAAACTCGATTCCCCCCAGAGGCTTCAGGGGGGGAATCGAGTATCCGCATCAATACATCGGCGTCTAAAGGGCCGAGTTTGTATATGGCTGCAATCCCACACCTGCCTTTCCGCAAGCAGGATGAGGGGATAGATTCAATTCCCAATCCCCAAGTATGTTGTTGTCTCTTGCTTTGATTGGCATTACTATATTCCCATTGTCTTTTGAAAGGAGGGGGTATCTTGAAACCGAATGTTATCGTCATCCATCATCGGGATACCGTGGCTGTCGCCCTGGAGGATATCAGGCAAACGGAGAGCGTCCGGCTGCCGGATGGCACGACCTTCCCAGCGCTCGTGGATATCCCCTACAGCCACAAGGTGGCCCTCAAGGATATCGCTCCCGGCGAGCATATCCTGAAATATGGAGAGATCATCGGCGAGGCGAAGACAGGGATCAGGAAGGGGGATTGGGTACATGCGCACAATCTTGATATCGAGGAGCAGGTGAGGTGAATGGAGACGTTTCTGGGATATGCGCGGCCGGATGGAACCGCGGGGATCAGGAACCATATCGCCATCATTCCTTCCGTTGCCTGTGCCAACGGCGTAGTGGCAGCGATCAGCCGGGCGGTCCCCGAGGCGGTCCCACTTTACCACGGCCACGGCTGCGGCAGGGCGATCGAGATCGACCTGCACACGAGGACCCTGGTCAACCTGGGTAAACATCCGAATGTGGCGGGTGTGCTCGTTATTGGACTGGGATGCGAGGTGATCAAAGCCGAGAAACTGGCATCGCAGATAGCCACAGTGAAAAAACCGGTCGAACACCTCGTTATTCAGCAGGAAGGAGGAACACGCAAAACAACCGAGAAGGGAATTGCGATCATCTCGAAAATGCTCGTGGAGGCAAGGAAGATGGAGCGCATGGCATGTCCCTTGGACCAGATTATCCTGGGACTCGAATGCGGGGGGTCGGACGCATTTTCCGGGGTGACCGCCAATCCCAGCGTAGGTTTGGCTGCCGACTGGCTCGTGGATGCGGGGGGTACCGTCATCCTTACCGAGGATACGGAAATGATCGGCACCGACCACATCCTCGCGCGCCGTGCAATAAACTCTGAGGTGGCGGACAAGATCACCAAGATGGTCGCCGAGGCGGAAAAGCTCACCCGCGATCTCCTGGGCCCCCTAGCTCCCTATGTCATCGCCCCGGGCAATATGGACGGCGGAATGAGCTCCATCAGGGAGAAGTCCCTGGGTTGCATCGTGAAAGCGGGGACCCGTCCCATTACGCAGGTGATCGACTATGGTCAGGCGCCGAGTGAAAAAGGCCTTGTCCTCATGGATGCCCCGGGCTATGATACGGAATCCATGACCGGGGTCGCCGCGGGTGGATGCCAGGTCATGATCTTCACCACCGGGAGGGGCAATCCCATCGGATTCCCAATCGTCCCGGTTATCAAGGTCGCCAGCACGACGCAGATGTATCGCAGCATGGAGGACGATATGGACATCAATGCCGGGGTGATCCTTGAGGGGGGCTCACTCCAGGATGTCGGGAACGAGATCATCGGCTTCATCAGGAAGGTGCTCGACGGCGCCCAGGCAAAGGCGGAAATCAACCGGCAGGATGGCATCCTCTGCCTCTATACCCTGCACCCCTCATTCTGATACTCTAGAAAAGGGAAAAACCCTCATCTCCCCTGAATTTTCAGGGGGTTCGACGTCCACTGACCATGTAGTGGCGCGGGGTGGTACTCCGCGCCACTACACAATCAGAACCAGGGCATAAAACCAATCAACGAGGGAGGGGACATTTCTATCGAGTTAAACAAGGGGACATTTCTAAAGAGTGTTGACATTACAAATGCCAGGATTTCGCCCAAAAATGAGATCTCGAACAGAATAAGACTATCTTGAGTCCTGAGGAAACCGATGCGGTCGTATCGCACCGGATATGCGCCCATCAAGACCTAACACCATGCTTTTCCCATGTTTTCTGTTTTCTATCTCCTATTGCGAGCTTGGGCAAGAACGTTAACAATTAGCCAATTGAGATATTTATTTGTTCCTCGTTCGGCCCCAGCATTCTGATGAAGGTGTTCACAAGGTTGTGGTCAAACTCTGTGTAGGCTTCCTGCTTGATGATCTCTAGGGCCTCGAATGGCTTCATGGCGGACTTGTAGGGCCGCGAGGATATCAATGCATCGAAGATATCCGCTGTAGCGCAGATCCGGGCGCAAGGGTGGATATCCTTCATGCCGAAGGGGTACCCCGAGCCGTCCGGTCGCTCATGGTGCTGCATTGAGATGTAGGCAGCCTCGTCCGTGAGATGCCCGGTTTCCATGAGGATGCTATACCCCCATTCGGGATGCTTCTTCATAATGATCCACTCATCTTGACTCAAGGGTCCCCGCTTCCGGAGGACGTTGCGAGGCACCCTGGATTTCCCGATATCGTGGAGGAAATACCCATAGCTCTGGCGTTCAAGGTTCTCCATCCCAATTGTGCTGTCGCTCTTATAGAAATAGATGGCAAGCGAAGTGGCGAAGATACCGACATTGACACTGTGCGTGTAGGTGTTGAAATCGTGCTCTGTGATGGAGAAAAGATCGTTCAGCAGGACCTTGTTCTGCATGATGTTCTTGAACATGGACTTGAGGGTATTCTTAATCTCCTCGATCCGTTCCGAGTTCGGGTCATCAAATGCCTTCCTGAGCGCATGGATGGATGATACATAGAATGTTGCCGCCTTGACCTTGGAGGGAACAAGCGGGTCATTGAGGATCCTATCCGAGTAGGTGTGGATATATTTTTCAAAAGCAATGGCATCCGTACCCCGTATGTATATCCTGCTGATGCCGTAGCGATTGAGCTCGATAAGGTGATCCTTGGTGAATACGCCACCCTTCTCGAGAAAGGGCACAAGCCTCTCCTCGTGCATTACAAACAGATCCACGACCACCTTCTCGTAGAGCTGTATGACATCAGTCGGGATAGACTGGAATACGTCCATGCTCCTATTTTCGGCATCCTGGCAGAACAATATAAACAGATAACTAAATAACGAAAGATTCATGACAACTTTATAAAATAATCTACGAGCCATCTTTGACCCTGCGTACCTACAACTGCAGTAAATCGTCTATGATTACGACCAGATGGGCATTATGGATCTCTAAATAAAATGTATTTTATAGCGGGCGATGCAATTCTACATCACCATAGTTTTGAGACACTCCTTTTCACCATGAACCCCTGCGTGGTCGGGAATTTATTCCAGTGCCATTTCCTGCACTACCAGGATCCACGGGCCGTCATCTATCACATCCTCTTTCTGCTCAGCGAAAAGAGTGCTCATAGGGGCAAGAGCCCCAATACAAAAAGGTACTTGATGTGCACACCCTGCCTGCATCTGTCGTTCTAAACCCCGCGCTCCCTTAACAACCAGGCCTACCCCCTTGGTATCAAGGTGGGTAAGGCCAGCAGGATTGGGAAAAAAGAGTAAATCCTGGCTAATCCCCGTACATCCTTTCCGATTGAAAGATCACACTGCTCTATAATAGTATTGGAATTAACGCCGATTTTTATTTATATAGAAGGATGAACAGGTTAGCGGACTTCATGGAGATAAAGGGGCTACCGTGGAACCAATCAAGGTCGTAGCGCGGTTCATGGATGGCAGGGTTGTAAAAGGCTATACCCAGGATTTCTACCCGAACCGCCCCTATTTTCATCTACATAAGGAAATTACAAGACCATCTGGCGATCATCCAATTCGGGTGGAGATAAAAGATCTCAAGGCCGTTTTTTTTGTGAAAACCTTTGAGGGCAAGAAAGAATATAATGAGCGGAAGAAGTTTATTGAGGGTGATCGCCCTCAGGGCCGCAAGGTGGTGGTTACTTTTGTTGATGGTGAGACCATCCAGGGATCGACCATAGGCTATGACCCTCAGCGACCTGGTTTTTTCCTGATGCCTATAGATCCTGAAAGCAATAATATTCGCATATTTGTGGTCTTAGCGGCGGTGAGAAACTTCCGTTTCCTGTGACAGACCAATCGTTTTGGCCAGCACGAGCATAATGCAGGTGATTGTACCTCCTTTTTTCACATCAAAATCTGAATATGGCTTAAGTTACCAGAAAAAACAGGCACTCTATTGGGATGTAGCCTGCTAAACTCACAAACCTTCAGATAATTGATTAGAGGCGAAGCGAACGCTCCAGGGAAACCTGGGGTTTTTCTTTTATTCCACCATATAAGTGAACTTCCTTAAAAAAAAATAACCTTGCCCATCTCCTCCACATGATCTGCAATCCGATCTTGCATCCTCCCTACAAGGATATCCTTTAAAGCATCTCGATCAGACTGCCGGTAATCGCTGTCCCATCCAACGGTTAGATCCATGCCCTTGATTACCTCAAATGCTTGTGGCAAACTCCGTATTACCAAACGTTGTGTCACGGGGTACCTCCTTCTTTTTTACTTTCACCCACTCAAGGTGGTACCCCCTTCTCCTCCTCTGACACAAGATCTGATACATCACCCAATTAGCTGGGGTGCTTGACTAGGGTCTGATTCCCTGTTATTATGATCATGTCCAAATTAACAGGTTGGATCTCTGATACATACACCATGAACAACTCCATAACTCCTCTTATGAGGAATAATCGCGGCATCCAGCATCCGCAAGGACCTGACAGGTGCTGTTAACTGGGACAATGCCGCGCCTTTGATTTTGAGGACGAGTACCATGAGGACCATCAGGAGGGCTTTATGAAAGATAGGAATGCATTTCAGTGTTGATGATCCTTGCTCTTTCCTATCCTGCCTGGGCTGATTACAAGGAGACTCTCGCTAAGGGCGACTATAAAACAGCCCTAAAAAAATTAAGACCACTCGCCAAGAAAGGTGATACTTTTGCACAATATTTCCTTGGTTTGATGTATGAAGAAGGCTGGGGTGTTCCACAGAACTACAAAGAAGCGTTTAAGTGGTATCGCAAGGCCGCAGACCAGGGAAATGCCGATGTACAATATTACCTTGGATGGATGTACAGCAAAGGCCAAGGAGTATCAAAGAACTATGAAGAGGCAGTAAGATGGTGGCGAAAGGCTGCAGAACAGGGGCATGCTCAGGCACAATTTAACCTTGGGTTGCTGTATGACGAAGGCCAAGGAGAATCACAGAACTATAAAGAGGCGGTTAAGTGGTACACCAAGGCCGCTGAGCAGGGAATTGCCGATGCGCAATATAACCTTGCGTTGGAGTATAGCAACGGCCAAGGAGTACTCCAGAACTATGAAGAGGCGGTTAAGTGGTACATCAAGGCTGCTGAGAAGGAGAATGCCAAGGCACAATTTAACCTTGGGTATATGTATGATAATGGCCAAGGTGTACCTCAGAACCATGAAGAAGCAGTAAAGTGGTACAGAAAGGCGGCTGAGCAGGGAGCTGCGGAGGCACAATATAACCTAGGGTGGATGTTTGCTAAGGGCGAAGGTGTGCCACAAAATGATGAAGAGGCGGTAAGATGGTGGCGAAAGGCTGCAGAACAGGGGTTTACTAAGGCACAATTTAACCTTGGGTTGATGTATAAAACAGGCAAGGCTGTCACACAAAACTATACTAAGGCGGTTAAATGGTACACCAAGGCCGCTGAACAGGGACTTGCCACAGCACAAAATAACCTTGGCGTGATGTGCGAAAAAGGCCAGGGTGTGCCCCAGAACTATGTGTTCGCATATATGTGGTATTGTCTGGCAGCAGCTCAAGGAAATTCAACCGCAACAACTAACCACGATAAACTTGCTGAAAAGATGACCCCTGCCCAAATTGCAGAGGCTCAAAAACTGGCAAGCGAATGGAAGACCAAGCAGTAAAGGATAATGGTTCATAGATTTTTGATATCAAGAAAGATTTCGAAGGCATCCTGGGAGGCCTGGGAACAGAGGAGGATCGGAAGGATTAGGGCAACATATGCCGTATTAGAAAATTATATAGGCATGGGTGAAAGAACATTATGGTTGTTATGAGCCGAGAACATGCTGGATATCCAACATTGATGAGATGTGATGATTTAAGCCGCGTCTGGTCCCAAATCGAATGATGCCGGATCAAATCCATGTCCGCCTGGTAAAGGCGAAGATATAAAGAAGGCCTGCAGGCCATATGGAATGATCTAATCCTGATTGCTGATAGACCAAGTCGGCAATGACGAGACTCCAGAAAAAACCGGGGCCTTTTCTTTTGTTCATCCCACCCATC
>CAYGXB010000008.1:12981-16070 GCA_964353605.1 uncultured Bacteriovoracaceae bacterium | reverse complement strand
GGATATGTATGCCCGGGCAGACTGCCGCACACTCTCCGCAGTCGGTACAGTTCTCTTCGTTCAACTGCGGAACGAAACTGAATTCGTCGGTCGCCATCTCGATTGCTTCAAACCGGCAAACCGAATAACATAATCCGCAGCCGACGCATCTTTTCCGTTCCACATGCCTGAATCCCATAATTGTCTCTTTTGCCCTGTCTGCTCTATTACGTTGTAACACCCTTATCATGGGCGTCAAATATGTACCATTCCCGTTCTTTAGGAGCGAGGCGCTTTGGTCATGCTCAATGTGCATGCCTCCGGTGCCATGATGGCATTACTCGAGGGCCACCATTTCATGGAGGGTGGTCCCTTTCTGTTCAGAGGATGTCCTCTCGTAGGTGACAGAAAGGACATAGTCGGAATGGAAACGAAACCAGCCCGGTCTGCCGATGAGTTTCTTCACCCCCCACTTGACAAACGAGTTCCGGAAGATGGGATAGAGATCGGCGAGGAAGTCATGGGCATCGATGACATCCCTGACCTGCAATTTCAGCACGAGATGACCCGGCACCTCGATCTCCAGATTTTTTGGGTAGGTACGATCAGCGATGCTGTTGAAGACGGGGCTGCCCTCACGGACGACCATTTCGCCGGTGCTCAGGATGACCTTGTCCTTGTAGGCCAGCATGAGCGGGTTGGAGGCAACGTTGCCGAAACGTTTCCTGGTGCGCACATTTGCATAGAGGAGGGTGAAATCGTCGTTATAGAGCCTTCCCCAGTGCCAACGGGAGAGTATCTTCCGCATATCGGCCGTTACCACATTGTGATCGTGATACCCGATGCCTCGGGCGGGTATCACGGCGCCGTTGATCCTGATGGTCCCTTCTACTCTGGCGCGCGGAACAGGTACGACCCAGCTGAAATAGCCGCGCTCCCCGTAGTATGTCTTACCTTCGCCCGGCTTCCAGCCGGGAATCTCGCTATAGAACGTCAAATCCGCAGCCAGAGCGTCGGCATCTATAGAGAGGCGGTGTACGGGAAGCACGCCTTCCCGGGGATCGACGACATAGACATGGTTCTTCCCCACCCACACATCGCAGTGCTTTTCCGAAGCGTGCAGGTCGTCAGAAGAAAAGGAGTTCACCACTGAAAGCTTCTCCCCGGAGGGTTTGTAGATGTGCAGCTCGATCCCCGGTTTGCGGGTCATTAGTTCAGAGGCTTGCAGGAAACCTACGACGACATGCCCATCCTCCAAGCGGGCATCGAAGTACCACCATTCGCCATAGAACTTGCCGCCAACCGGATGGATCGCATTTTCCGCGAGCCGGATCGGTTCTATGATTTCGTCCTTGGCCCCTGGACCAGTCCAGGTTTCCACCACCTTCTCGCGTGGCGCCTTGTCGTTTCGCTTATCCATGTTCCCCTCCTTTCACGTGTATTTCACGGTTATGATGATCCTGTTAGCGCAAAATCACCCCTGTACTCCACCGCGGTCTCGAAGGTATCGTTATGTCTATGATGGAGAGCATTTCTCTGCACACCATCCGTGGTTTTAGATGACCTTGTCCTGGCGGAGCCTCAGGGCCAGGTTCCTGCCCGCCTCAGCCGCGGTGGCCCCATCGATGAGGGTGCAGGCGCCGGTTACGATGGCCGGCGTGGAGAGCCTCTTGAGGACGACCTTGTTCGCCGGCGGCGCATCGATCCCGATATCGCCCAGACCCCAGGTGACAACGGGCTTGTTCTTCGCCTCCCTCCGCTGGATCATGGAGGGGTAGCGGAGCTCGCCCGCCTCGTTGCTGGTCATGACAACAGCGGGCAGAGCTGAACGCACGACCTCGTAGCCGTCCGGAAGGACCCGCTCGACGATGACCGCTTCGCCGTCGAGGATGGCCTTCCGGGCAAGGGTGATGGCCGGGATGCCCAGGCGATAGGCGATCATGATCCCGACCTGTCCTGCGTTCCAATCGGCCGCCTGTCTGCCGACGAGGACGAGATCGTAATCGAGCTGCTTGATGGCGCAGGCAAGGACTGCGGCGATGGCAGAGCTGTCAAGGCTGCCGGGATCGAGACGTTCGTCCTCCACCTTCAGGAGCTCATCTGCTCCCGCCGAGAGGGCCTTGAGCATCACAGCGTTGGATATCCTCTTGCCTATGCTCAGAACGGTGATCTGCGCATCCCCATGGACATCCTTGATCCTGAGCGCCGCCTCCAGCGCGTTCTCGTCGAAGAGGCTCAGGACGGGCGGGATCCCGCGCGGTTCGACTCTGTTCGCCTCTGAATTGATGACGAAGGAGTCCCGCGGTCCCTCCGGATCCGGGACCTGCTTGATACAGACGATGATATGCAGACCCTTGCCGGTCTTCATGCCAGGAGTTCCTTGAGCGCGTCCCGGAAAGCCGGGACGGCCTCTTCATATTTTGCCACGATCCCGTAGTCCGCCAGCCGGAAGATGTTCGCCTGGGGGTCTTTGTTGATCGCCACGATCGTCTTCGAGGTGGACATGCCCGCGATATGCTGGGTGGAGCCGGATATGCCGACGGCAATGTAGAGACCCGGAGCGACGATCTCGCCGGTCTGGCCTATCTGTGCCTTGGGGAAGATCCAGCCGAGATCGCACGGCGGCCGACTCGCCCCGAGGGCCGCACCCAGGAGGTCTGCAAGCTCCTTGAGCTGTGCGAACCCCTCCGGTCCTCCCATGCCCCTTCCGCCGGATACCACACGGTTCGCGGTCTCCAACCGCACCACTTCCTGGACCTCGATGACCCGTTCGATGACCGGGGCCGGGATGAAGTCGGCATCGCTTACCGGGTCGAGCCGGATGCTGTCGCCCGAAGCGTCATCCATGCGCTGAAGCGGTTCGAAGGCCCTCGATCGTACGGTGACGATAGCTGGTGCGGACGCGATGGCGAAGGTGGCTAGGACATTGCCGCTGAACACCGGCTTGGCGAAAAGAATCTCGCCGGATGAAAAACCAATGTCTACGCAGTCTGTCACAAGGCCGGTGTCCAGGCCGCAGGCGAGCCGGGGGGCGAGATCGATGGTGGTGAGGGTATTCCCCATGATGACTACCTTCGGCCCGATGTGCTTGCAGGCCCCGGAAAAGGAGG
>CAYGXB010000008.1:0-12881 GCA_964353605.1 uncultured Bacteriovoracaceae bacterium | reverse complement strand
GCTTCCGCAAGGGTCATAGACTTCAGGGCACTCTCCGGACCCTGGAGACGATCTCCTTGCGATAGCACGGCATATCAAGAATCCAGTTCGTCTATCGGTGGTATGTAAAACGTCGCGTCCGCGGCATTGCTCGGATCGAACGCCTTCTTCACCTTCGCCTGCCAGTGGTGGAAGTTGTGCATGCGGGGGCCGAAGACCTTGTACATGTCGTTGCCGAGGGCCGAGAGTCCGAACCCGAGGGATTTCTTGAGGGTGGCCTCGGTGGCGGCATCGAGGTACGCGAACCGCCCTTCTGGAGCCTGGGTCCTCCGGTCAAACATGGCGATCTCCTCGAGGTGCCCCCAGCAGCTCGTGCCTTCATAGATGCCGCCCCACGAGCAGTCGGCCATGTCTTCGATGAATACCCCCTTGTCAATGAATTCCCGCTTGATCTTTTCACCCTCGACGGCGTTGAGCACGGCACAGTCATAGGCCTCGTTGCTGCCCATGCTTGTGAGGAAGTCGCCGCCGGGGCGGAAGGCGAGCGCCGGGAAGATCGAACGGTGCACGCCCCACCAGAAGGCCGCATGGAACGGGAGGTGGCTCGTGTCGAAGATGATGCTGTCGCATTCCTGAACGATCTTCTTTAGCACCTTCTCCTGGTAGTTGAACTCCCGTTTTGTATGTGCGGCGAGCATGAAAAGGGTATAGTGCTGGAACGCCTTGGCGATGGAACGCACCGCCGGTGAGGCCAGGAGTTTCTTCATCGCCCGCGGTGCGAGGAGTCCGAACATGGCGCCGACGGAGCCCTTGCAGTGGACGTAGCCGATCTCCGCATTTCCGATCTTGTAGGCGAGGTCTGCGTACCTCTCGTAGCTCGGCGAGAAGAGGAAGTAGATCTTGTGCGTCTCTGGAACCTCAGCCTTGATGTCGGTGAGAGTCCCTTGTATCTTGGGCTCCATCGGGCCGCCCGGCCAGGAGTAGAGCTTGACGGCGCACTTGGTGAACACCCCCAACCCTCCCTGAGCGCCGCCCCAGCCGCGCATGATCCCCCGTAGACTCGGGCCGGGCCCATCACCTGTGAACCATCCCGCACCTGAACCGGGGGATCCGAGCATGAGGATCTCCCCATCCGGGAGCACCCACTCCACGCCGAGCGGGTTGCGGCCGCTGTAACTGGTATAGAGCCCTGTCCAGCCGTACCCCCAGCCGGAGGTGACGTTCGCGAGTATGGAGGTATTCGGACCGGCGCCGATGATATGGCAGTTGAGTCCCCGCTTGATCGCCTCCGCCTGGAGCTGGGATCCGATCACATATGGCTCGACGACGGCGAACATGTTCCGCTCGTCGATGGCGATGATACGATTCATACGCCTGAGGTCGATCTGGACGACCCCGGGACCGCCGGGGCCTCCCCAGGCGGCCCAGCCGGTGCTGAACGCCTTGAATTTCACCTTGTGCTTGTTGCAGATCCTGACGATCGCCTGTACCTCCTCCGTGGTCTGCGGGAGCACGACCGCCTCGGGTCGGGGAATCCAGGCATCTTTCCCGAGGTTGAGAGCCGGCTGCCAGGCATACCCATCCAGGACGCCCGGCTCCTGGGACACGTTCTCCTTGCCGAGCGCGTCCTCGAGTTCTCTATATGCATCCTTCGACAACATATCATCTGCCTCCCAGGGATCTGTTCAGGAGTTCCAGGACATCGAACACCTTCAGGGTATCCCCCGACTCCTTGGTGGTGTCCTTGAATATCCGTTCGCACCAGGGACAGGCGGTCACAAGCGCCTCCGCCCCCGTGGATTTGGCCTCCTCGATCCTGTCGGCCGCTGTCCAAGTGGCGAATTCCGGCTCAGCCTCGAGGACGCCGCCCCCGGCGCCGCAGCACCAGCTGTATTCCCTGATCCGCTCCATCTCGATGAGCTCGATGCCGGGGATCGCCCGGAGGATGTCCCGTGGGGGATCGAACACCCCGAATTTCCCGGTCTGCTTGAAGCGGACCGGGCGGTCGAGCTTGTTCGTCCCGGTCCAGCCGGCCTTGTAGACCTCACCGCGCCTTCCGAGGTGACAGGGATCATGGTAGGTGACCTTCAGGCGCAGCGTTTTCTTCGGTTTGAACCTCCCCTCTTTGAGGAGGATGTCGGCGAGCTCCGTGGTGTGGAGGATCTTCACCGGCAGGGCGAGCCCGTTTTTCGGGTAGAGGTATTTGAAGGTGTAGTAACAGTCCGAGCAGGGGGTCACGAGAATATGCGCTCCGGAGGCCTTCACCCTGCTCCCCATGTCTTCGGCATAGTTTTTCATCTCGCCCTGGTAGCCGATCTCATAGGCCCTCCCGCCGCAGCAGGCCTCGTCCTTTCCCGCGATCCCCATCTTAAGGCCCGCATCGGCAAGCAGTCTGATCCAGTCCCGGAGGATTTCTTTCAGATCTTCATCGTAGGAGAAGCGGCAACCGGCATGGAAGAGGACCTCCACCCGCTCGGCGTTGATATCCGGTATATCGAGCCCTTCGGCCCACTTGCCCCGCTCGGCCTTGAGCATGTGCATGGTGTTGTCCTCACGTTTCATGCTCTCGATCATCTCGAGATGCTCGGGGATGACGAAACCGTCCTCCACGCAGGTGGAGCGGAGTGCGAGCAGCACGTCGGCGAGGTCGATGTCGTCACGGTAGGTCTGGCAGGAAACCTGGCAGGCACCGCAGAGCTGGCACCGGTAGATGATCTGGGAGACCATATCTGTGAGAGCGCTCCTGCCCTCCAAGATGGAGTTCCCGATGATCATCCTGCCGCTGCCCGAGTAGGCGTGGAAATTGTAGCGGTCGATCGAGGGGCAGACATTCGCGAATCGCCAGCTCTTGATCTGGTTGTGGGGCACCCACTTGCAGTTCGAGCAGCGCGAACACCCCGCCATGTCCCTCTGCAGATCTTTCAGCGTCATGGGCGCACCTCTTTTCCAAAACAGAGTCGGCCGGGATTGAGGACCCCGTGCGGGTCGAAGATGTTCTTCAGTTTCCTCAGAGCCTTGATTGTATCCGGGCACCTGGCATATGCGATCTTAGACCAGATGCCGTACGGCCTGGAGAAGAAGCCCCCCATGTCGGCGAGCGTCCTGCTCGAGGACTCGAAGAGTTTTTTCACGCGCCTGATCGCCTCCGCATCCCCGGCGGCGTGCATGAGGGTGAACTCGATATGGCAGTTCCTCCCCTGCTGGATGGGCTGGATGTAAACCCCGAGATCCTCTTTTGAGAACGTGTACTTCCGGAGGTCCTTCTCGATCTCTTGGGCGAACTCCGGAGCGCGGTCGAGGGTATTGAGGAAAAAGATGTCTTGGCAGCTGCCCCGTACCCTGAGCTTCCAGTACGGATCGTCGCTCGGGGAGCTCAGGAGGCCGAGGAATTTCATGGCCGGGATGCCGGCGAGACGCTGCACGGGCCTCACCCCCGCATGCGCGGCGATCTCGGTGATGTCCTGCTCGATATAATCCACCCGTTCCTCGGGGAAGTGCTCGCAGCCGGCAATGGCAAAAAAGAGGATCCAGGGGGGAAGGTTCTTTGCCAGACTGGTTATCTCCTCACTGTTCGAGCCGAGGATGGCCGCCAGGTCGACGTTGTTGAGAATGAAGCACTCGTCGGGGAGCTTCGGCCTCAGGATCGCATACGTGAAATCGACGAGCTCGCTGAGGTTCTGGGCGGGGACGAAGAATGCCTTCTGGACGACCGGCATGAGCTCGAGCTTGACCGTCGCCCAGGTGGCGATCGCCATGGTCCCTTGAGAACCCTGCACGATCTTCATGAAGTCCGTCTGGGACGGACCCATAGGACTTTTTTGGGCTTGCTTGGCGGCCCACTGCTCTTCGAGGGAGCCGGGGCCCGCCGCTGAGCCGGTACGGAACAGATCGCCCGTTCCGAAAATGAGCTCGAGACAGCAGATGGGATCCGACATGTCCCAGTGGTATTTGGGAATAGTGTGCGGCTCACGCTCCAGATAGCTGCCGAGCACGGACTTGGTCCTGCGGGGGAGTAGGGGCATGGCCAGGCGCAATCCTTCTTGCGTGGCGGCGGCCTGGAGCATGCCGAAGGTTACCCCGGGTTCGATCATCGCCACCTTGTTGCGCTTGTCCAAGCGGATGATGGCATCCATTCCCGAGAGGTCCATGATCACCGCCTCTGCGGATAAGGGGACGGTGTCTCCCCGAAAGCGTTCGCCGGTAGACGAGCGGGTTACGAGGGGGATGCCCCTTGCGTTCGCCAGCCTGACGATCTCCTGGACCTCGCTTGCGCGCTTCGGCCGCGCTATGCAGGACGGCTTCTTGCCGGTCACGAAACTCAGGTCGCCCGCAAACGAGCCGAGGAGCTTCTTGTCGGCTACGACAGCCTCGGGACCGACGATCCTTTCCAATTCGGCGGTAATCGACATATGCCCTCCCTATCCCAGAAAGCGTCTCTTCATCCGTGTGAATGCGGTCGAAAAAGCCCAACCGAAGAGAGCGGGCTTTTGGTCGAGGATATTGCCCAGGACGATGTCGAGCGTCTTCTTGAACTCATCACGGTCGAGCGCGGCGAAGAGATCCGTGTAGAACTTCTTCAGGATGCCAGGATCCCTTGTGTTGAGCTCGTTGACGGCGATGCAGACCGCGCCGATTGCGCTTCCGATGATACGGCCGGCATGCTCCCGGAGAAAGGATTCGAGGAAGGGGGCGGCGGCCTTGATGGCGGCGGGCAGGATAACGATCAGGGCGGGTTTGAGCGGGGCGAGGGATTGCGCTAGGTCGAGGACAACCCGGATGCCGCCGCCATCCCCTATAAGGGCGGGTCGGAGGGTCGCGACGATGAGCTTCAGGGCATCCATGGCCTGTTCATCCGAGAACGCGCGCAGGGCCGGCTCGATCTTATCCCTCCAGGTGCGGTCGAAGGGGGCGAGGTCGATCGGCGCTACGGCGTCCTCGAGCTTAGCGAGGAGGTCGCCGAGCTCAGCATCGGGGTCCGTCATGGCACCTAAGAGCGGCGTAAGCTCATCGAGAAGCCCCTTGCGATAGGCAATGCTCAGAAAGTTCCACAGGACTGTGCTCTGCGATTCCATATCTCCCTCCCCACGAACATCTTCACCAATAATATGAACATGGCGTCAGGTGATATCCGTTATAGATAACCAAATATTGGCAAATGTCAAACGGTAAGATAAAAAATTATTATATCGCTGGGTGCTTGTCGCAGGGCTTAAATATGAACATAGCGTCAGCACATGGTGCGACGCCCCCGCACAAGGAGCCCATATGGGTGAGGGAGAGGAAATACCCGTCTATCTGAGTAGGGTGGAGCCCGAGGGGTAGTTCAGGAAGTAGTAGAGGAACCAGGCCATGTTCACGGCGAACTCACGCTTCGTGCACATAATGATGCCGAGGTTTCGGAGGAAGGCGGTATAGCTCACCGTGGTTTGGATGATCTGTGCAGCGATGTCTGGGTCGACGTCCTGGCATTTCCCAACCTTTTGAAGCATGCTGATCTTCGCAATGATCGGTGTGCTGTAGATGTCGATGAAGCGCTTGTAGTTGGCGCTGAGTCTCTCGCTACAGAACGTGCCCTGGAGCAGCGCCCTGTTGAACGGGGTGTCGAAGACCTCGATGATGATGGTATTGATCTTGATGAGGTCGTCGATCGAGGACATGTCGAGGCCCTGGAAAAAATCGCCCGCGCCGCTCCGGAAGGGATTGATGGTGGAGAGCATGTCGGCGAAAACCGCCTCTATGATCTCATCCTTGTCCTTGAAATACAGGTAGAATGTGCCACGGCTCAGGCCCGCCTTTTTGGCGATAGCGGCGATCTTGGTGTCGAAGTACCCGTGTATGGCCAGCTCGTGTTTTGCCGCTTCGATGAGCGCCTTGCTGGTCTTCTTTTTCTTCGCGGATGTCTCCTGTTTTGCGAGCGCAGGGAACCGCCGGTCTTGGTCGAAGAGGAGCGCGGGGTAGAGGATGCCAGCGATGTTGCGCGCGAGAGTCTCCGGGTTACCTGCGATGATGTCCGTGGCGCGCATGAGGATGGATGTAGATAGACAGATGGACATGATCTCGGCGATGATGGTCGCATCGCATCCGCGGAACCGGCCCTGCTGCTGTGCGCTCTTCACAAACATTCTGAAAATCGAGGCCAATTCCCGGACGAGATGGATGGAAAAGGAGAAAAGCTCCCTGTCCTGGAGCATGCCTTGCATGAATGCCTTAATCAGGCCGGAGGCATTGGCAAGGGTTTCGACGAAGATGCGGATCGCCTGCTCAAACTCCGGGAGCAACTCTGGGGTAAGGATCATATCCTGGATGTTGACCGGGGATGTCACCCTGTACACGATGCCCGGGATCTTTTGTATGAGGTCCTGAATGACGAGCTTGAGAAGCTCGTTCTTGTTCTTGAAGTAGAGGTAGAAGGTGCCGTGGCTCACCCCGGCCCTGCGCGTAATGGTATCGACGTTCGCTTTGTAATATCCCTGCTCGCTGAACTCGCTGAACGCCGATTCGAGGAGGCGGTCCCTCGTCTGGACAGGAGCAACTGACTGCTGCATCATATGCCTGCCAACAATCCCACTTTCACCAACTAGTGTGTGAAAAAACCGTACCATTCCCCGGATGACTCTGTCAATATGGCTGTTCTTGAAGAACTTTTCCTATACCCATATGCATACCAGTCGTAAATCTAGTCAATTCCTGATCCTTACTTGCATTAACACGTTTGTTTGGGGGGAATGTCTTGACTATTACCTTATTGACAAACAGCTCTCATATATCATGTGCAAAGCTATTCCTGAGCAATTTGTCAATACAGATCTGAGCATCTGGAAAGTTCTCGGTACCCATTGCTGACATGAAACAGGGAAAGATCTCATACACACCCATCCCCCCTGAAGATTCAGGGGAGCTAGACCTGCTGATCCTTGGCGACCCTTGTGATTTTTTGATTGCAGTTGCGGTTAAAAATCCTGCTCCAGCCAGAATGCAGCCGGACCTGGGTCGGTAGGGAAAAATTCCGCCTTTGAGATTCTCTCCGGGAATGCGCTTGCATAGCTTGAGGACCATTGGGCCAGAAAATCGGATAGCGCGTCATTCCTGACTATGGCCCATACGGCTCCGCCAAAACCGCCGCCGAAGGCCGAGGATGCAGCCGCTCCAAGTTCCCGCGCCCTCCTAGCCAGAAAAATGGTCTCAGGGATCTGATTCTTGAGCAGATCTTCGGCATACCTCTGGGAACGGTCTACAAGCTTAGCAAAATTCTGCATATCACCCCGCAGGAGGGCATCCCCTGCCGCAGGTATGATATGGGTGCTTTCCTCAATGAACTGTTGCAGTCGCTCAAGCAAAGACTGATAATCATAGGGGGTCAGAGCTGCACTGGATTTAATGCTTTCCAACAACCGGTCATTCAGTGGTATCGTTCCGGCATGGTCAAGGATGGCTGCGAGGTGGGGGTCCTGGCGTCCGGTGTATCTGTTCCAGACCTGTTCTATGGCTGCAGCCAGGTTGGCTACACGGTTGTACTTCTCCCTGGCCGCGCCGGTTTTTTCCGCGCTTACTCCGCTGTTGGCAATCGCAAACGTATAGCCTTCCGGCATGCGAACATGACGTTCCATTCGCACCGGACAGAATGCGTACTGGCTCAGGTTTTTCGGCCGACAGCAGAGAATCGCTGTGTGATCCTCGCTGCCTCCGCACGTTCCTACTCCCTTGTCTCCCACAAGAGAGCCAAAGCCTTGTCCGTTTTCAACCGTTCCCAAATAGGCGGCCAACGACTCCGTGTCTGCAATATTGGCCTTGTATTCCTCGCGCATAAAAAGGTCGTTCAGCATCGCGATGACAAGGAAGAAGGTCACGATCATTGCACTCGAGCTGCTCATTCCGGCAGCCGGTGGCAGATCGCTCGCAAAGGCAACCTTTGCTCCGCAGAGCGGGTCAGCGAAATTCATGGCAACGCGCTTGGCGACTGTCATGGGATAATTCGACCAGTGCCTCAGGGAAGGCACGATTGCACGGTCTATGCCAAAGCCGACGCGTTCACCTCTGCGGATATCGGTCAGGTTCAACGCCTTGCCCGGCTGCTTGATGGCGGCCGCACAGAAGCCTTTTTCCAACGTAGCCAGCAAGCTCCGGCCGCCAGCATAGTCCGTATGCTTTCCCAGAACCTCAATGCGACCAGGCACGAAAAGGAGCAATACCGCGGTGCTCTCGTCAATCCCGCTTTCGATATGGTGACGACAGCATTTCGTAAAGAGTTCGGCTTTATATGCAGCGGCTTTCGCACTCAGACCATGTGCGACAAGCATTTCAAGAACACGTTGTGTATGGATGGCTTCCCTGAGTTTGAGTGTACTCCTCAAAGCATCACCTCTATGCCGGCAAGCAAAGCCTGCACCGCGGCGATGTCACCCCTGTCCGTCAAGTCCAGCACCGGCAGCCTTGCCGGTATCACCCTGAATCTTTCTCCCAGCATATCAATGGCATACTGTACAGCAGAGGCGATCTCCAGCTCGCCCCGCTCAGAAGGTTCGATCGAACGGCACGCCTTAAATATGGCTGGACCGAAGCGCCAGCAGTTCATGCTTATATATACTTCACCCCCAAGCTTTTGTATGACTTCATCCGACGGCTTTTCGGTGATCCTGGCCAGAAACCCGTCTTTATCTGGTTCCAGCAGGGCGTAGCGGGCAATCCTTTCCGGCGGGATGTTGCCGCCTTCTGAAAGGGCATGCTTTTCAAAAGCCACAAGCCCTTGTGTATCCAGCTCTCGCAAGAGCTTCAGGGCCTCCACGGGATAGTAATTATCTGCATTGATCGCCAGGAACTGGTCACGGTCGACGAATGCCTCGGTTGCGGCAACGGCGTCGGCTGTGCCGCGCGGCTCCTGCTGGAAAGCATAATCGATGCGCATGCGCTTAGAACCGAGGACATCATAGTATGCGCGCAGCGGCTGAAACTCATTGCCAGGGCCAATGACCAGGCAGGTACTTTTATAGCCGGCGTCAGCCAGAGCGCTGATGACATAATCCAAAAAAGGCCGCTTGATCGGCATCAAGGCCTTGATCCCGCTCTCCGCCGCTGCAGTCTGCTCCGCATCGAGCGCCACAGAACCATTGGCCTGACGCATCCTCGTCCCAAGCCCCCTTGCTAGTATCACCGCCTTATCCATGCACATCCCGCCCACGTGCGATTTTAAAAAAAAGATCAACCCCCCAGCCCCCTTGAATCTTCAGGAGGGCTGGACATCCGGCAGACGAGTCGTTCGCTTTGTCATCGTTTGTGCGAGCGGCTCGCCCGCCGGACTTTGGCCACCTTTTGAGACCAAGGAGAAGGTTGATCCTTCATTAATCGGCATGGGATTGCAGCATAGACTCGGCGCGCTTCTTGAGCAGTTTATCCAGCGCCGCCTCATCCTTCGGGAAGGTCCAGACCGCCACCAGGATGATCAGTCCGCATATCACCCAGAAGAGGTTGGCGATGTTGAAAGCCAGGTCGCGGCCCAGACTGCTGATAAAGAGACTGATGACCACTGGGCCGAAGCCTTTGCCCAGGGCGTCCGTCAGGTTATAGAGCGAGAACATGGAGCCCCTCGTCTCGGGCGCATTGACGTTCAGGACCATGACACTGACATTGGCGCCGGTGAGCGAATTCGTAAATCCCGCCAGCGCCGCAATGATCAGCGGCGGTATGAGATTGGGGTGGGCCATACCGGCCTGTGATGGGTAATTGAGGAGGAAGGCTGTCGGGATGGTGCCCATGATGGCCGCTACTCCGGCAAAGAGCGGCATGTACTTGGGTCCTTTGTTATAGAACCATTGGCCTATTAAACCGCCCGAGAAGCCCCCCAGGATACAGGCTGCGCCTGCCGCCATCACGATTACGGTGGCGGATTCAACGGTGAATCCCTTGTCCTGGGCAAAATAGTCGTTGAGGAAGATGAAGAACACCCCCCAGGGGATGCAGCCCGGAATACCCTGGAGGAACACCAGCAGGTTGGTCTTGATCTTGAATATCTCCCGGTAGAGGGACCAGTTGATCTTGCCGGTATAGGCAAGTCCACGTTCGATAAGCTCTTTGAGGCTGTCTTCGGTGATGCCGCGCGGCGGCTCCTTGACCGTCAGCCAGAACAAGAAAATGAGGACGAAGTTGGGCAAACCGACAATGATGAATGGCAATCGCCATCCATACGCCGGCCCCATGAAACCGGCAATGAGCTGGCCCATAGCCACGCCCAGCCCGAGAGAGAGCGAGATCCAGGCGCTGGCAATCGCCCGATTTCTGTGGCTGAAATAGTCGCCAATGAGCGAATAGGTCAGCGGCACGATACCGCCGATACCGATACCGGTCAAGGCCCGCAGCCAGAAAAGCTGCGTGTAACTATGTGCAAAGCCGGTCAAAAAACAGGGAAAGCTGCCCACGAGGACCGTGGCGATGAACAGCTGCTTGCGCGAGAGTCTATCGGTGAGATAGCCTATGCCCAAGGTCACCATTGCACCGAGCACCCAGAAGACGAAGGATATGTTGCCGCCGAGCTTGACGTCCCGCTCGACATCGCTGAAGCCGAACTCATGCGCAATCTGGGTAAGGTTGGGTGCCATGAGATTCTGGTCAGCAAAAAGGAAGAAATTGATGATAGCCAGCAACAGCACTGCATACAACTCCTTCTTTCCTAAAGAAGCTTTCTTCTCCATGGGTCTCTTCTCCTTCAGTGTTATTCCTTAGGTTTTTTCTTCTCTGATGTTATAGTAGCCTGCGGCATATCATCCCCGTGACAGCCAATCTTCTTGCCGAAAATCACCGAGGCGTGGTCGTCCACGCCTCGCCAGAATGGTATAGGCTTTTCCAAAAGTATTTTAAAGCCGTTCTTCTTGTAGAAGGGCAGCGCCTTGCTGTTGTGATTCGACGTGCCCAGGTGGATGCCGGTGACGCCCTGAACAGCCATGCGCGTTTCGAACAAACGCAGCAAGATCTCGCCGATGCCCAGGCGCTGGTAGTCGGGCAGAACGTTGATGTGGAGATGCGCCGGGTACTCGGCATAGAACGGCGCTAAGTAGTCGGACTTATAGGTAAGGGCCCAGGTAAGCACATACCGGAAGGACTCGGGGTGCCTCCAAAGCGAGTAGAAAAAAGACCGGAGGATGATACGCCAGTACATCCTGCGCTTGAAAGCCTTTTCGTAGGCCCTTGTATCCGCGGTGCCTATGATATAACCTACTACCCGGCCGTTGGCGCTATCCACTGCCACAAAACCATTGTGAGCCTCGTATCTTATGTAATAGTCGGTGTTGGCGTAACCGAAGAGCACCTTGTCGTTGAACTGTCCCATAAGCGAGAGGTCTTCGCCCAGGTAGCCCGTATGGAAAAGGATGTCGGAGACGGCCAGGACGTCCTCCCTCTGGCACTGTCTGTAGGTGATCCTCGGCTCATCGCCCATGGGTAAATTCCACCACCTTGTTCTCTATCCTGGCCTTATGCGCTGCAAATGCCATCATGTGACTGAGCAGGGATTCGGCCGCATCGGTCAAGCCTTTGCCGCCGTTCAGGACGTGCACAAAATTCTCCATAATTCCGTAGTCGCCTTCAGCGTGGCCGATAATATCGGACTTGACCGGGAAGGTTATTTTTTCGGCCATGGCATGGATGTGCACTTCCAGACCCGAGCGGCCGCCGAACGTGCCTTTGAGCGTGCCCTTGCTGCCGTCGATCCTGAGCGTGCGGCCCTCGTGTTCGGAATGGCCGTGCATCCTCAAGATAGCCGTGATGCCGCCATCGAACTCGATGATGGTCTCCTGGTGGTCAACCTGGTCGTTATCGCAGCGGTAGACACACCTGCCATAAGGGCCTTCGCGGAGTGCAAGCATAATGCCCTCTTGCGAGGTATCTTCCGTGATCGTGCTCGTTGGCCATTCCTTCCAGATGCTGTAGTGCTTCAATACCGGCATATGGCGCGCCATACGCGGAAAGCCTAGGGCGAAGCGTGCCAAGGTGGCGATGGATAACGAACCGGACTTCGTGAGGGCAAGCTTGATGTGTTTTCCATAAAGATAGGTATCGATGGCGTTGTATTTGCAATGCTTCTCGGCCGGGCAGTCGTCGGTACAACGCGCGGGTGCGCCATCCGGAGCGTTTTCAGGCTTGAAGTGGCTCAAGGAACCGAAAGAGCTCAGTTGCCGCGGCCGAGCTCCCGCAAACCAGGCAATGATATCCATGTCATGACAGCACTTGGCCAGGATCATAGGCGATGCTTCGGCGCTGGAACGCCAGTTTCCCCGCACAAAGGAATGGGCCATGTGGTAATAGGCTACATTCTCGGCATGGAAAATGGTGTGGACATCCCCGATCAGACCTTTATCCAGGATGGCCTTAATCTTCAGAAAAAAATCGGTGTACCGCAGCAAATGGCAGACATTGAGCGTTCGGCCGGTCCTCTTAGATGTCTCCACGAGCGCCAGGCAATCGGTTAGCGTAAGAGCCATGGGCTTTTCAAGCAGGACATGGTAGCCCTGATCCATGGCCTTTACGGCAGGGGCTACGTGCATGGTATCCTGGGTGGCGATGATAGCACCATCAGCCATCCGTGGTTGATCGAGGATTTCCTCCCAGCTCTTGAAGACACGTGATGGCTCTATGCCATGTTCACCGGTGATTCTCTCCCGGCGCGCCTGTCGGGGTTCAGCCACAGCTACGACCTTGAGCCGTTCTAGATTCTTTTTGGCATATGCAGCGTATATCTGGCCCCGATCGCCGGCCCCAATAAGTATAACCGTCTTTGGTGGAGTCAATCCAAACTCCCGTGTAGTCTTGAATATCGCATTGCAAAGGAATATACTCGCCTTGTCAACTATATTTTACTGCAAATGAGGGGAAAAAGGCTTGAAAGCGTAAAGCTTGTATGCTAAAGGGCTCGAAAA
>CAYGXB010000007.1:0-27365 GCA_964353605.1 uncultured Bacteriovoracaceae bacterium | reverse complement strand
AGGTTCCTGAATCTTCAATCGATCGATAAGAATCAGTTGCAGATTGTCAATAGTTTGTCCCCTTGCCTTTTCTCCCCGGAAGCCCTACCCTTGGAGAGAGAGGGTATCAATGCGAAGCATAACCGTTTACGCAGCAGCGCTCTGCGCCATCGGCATCTTTTTCCCAACCGTGGCGGGCGATTCGTTCTCGGCGGCAAGCTCTCTGCAGGGCAGCCCTGTAGAGGCTTTAAACCTAGCGGACCTGGCGCAGGCCAAGATCCATCACCGCCCGCAGGGTTTCCTCAACCCGTTCAACCTATCTCCGCACCCGCATGGCAACCCGTGGGAGATGATCAAATGGAAGCTTGGAAGCAGGAATCTGTTCCGGCCCTTTTACGCCGATGAAAAGGTCACCCCGGTCATGGTCGACTGGCAGAAGGTGAAGGATCACCGTGGTCTTTCCATCACCTTCATCAAGCACGCCACCGTGCTGATCAGGGATATGGACGCTTATCTCCTTGTGGATCCGATCTTTTTCGGCCTCCCGGGTCCCATCACGGATCATACTCCCCTCGGATTCCGGATGGAAGACATGCCCAGACCCGATTTCATCCTCATCACCCATGCCCACTATGATCACCTGGACAAGCGATCCCTGCAGCCCTTTGCCGCCGAGGCGCACTTCATCGCCCCTCTCGGCCAACGCGCTATCCTCGATGACATCCAGCCGGTCCATCTCACCGAGCTGGACTGGTTCGAGTCCTTCTCCGACGGTCAACGGGAGATCATCCTGCTGCCCTCCAACCACTGGAGCATGCGCAACCCCTTCAAGGGACCGAACGGTTCCCTGTGGGGTTCATACCTCGTCCGGACCGCAACCGGGCCGACCATCTATATCGCAGGAGATTCGGCCTATTTCGACCAGTTCAAGGAGATCGGCAACGCCTTCCCGATCGATCTCGTCATCTTCAACCTGGGGGCCTATGAACCACGGTGGTTCATGGCAAGGTCGCACATGAACCCGGCCGAGGTGGTCCAGGCCTTCCGGGACCTGCGCGCCAGACGGCTCATGATCGTCCACTGGGGCACGTTCCGCCTCGGGGAAGAGCCCGTGCATTTCCCGCCCCAGGACATGCGGCGGGAGCTGGAAAAGGCTGGCCTTCTCGATCGCCTGATCCCCCTGGTACATGGGGAAACCCTCCTGCTCGGCGATCATGGCCTGAATGCCTGGGCTGCAGAAGCGACTACGGTGGGCCCTTGATCCCCCTCGAGATCCAAGGGGGGGATAGAGCTTTTTCAATGCCCGCGGACAAATTTGGACATGCATGCACGAAATGGTACACGCCCCAGCGCTCGTTTCTTATAACCCCCTGATTATATTTGATCAGATTTTTGGCCCGCTTTTTGCCATGCAAATGCCATTGGATTCTTCAACGAGGAGGTTCTGGCATGAGACATGTATGGGCGTATTTGCTGCGGGTCGTTTCCTTCTTGCTCCTCCTTTCCCCTCTGCCGGTCCTGGCGGCCTCCATCCAGGTCAGCTGGAACCGGAATCAAGAGGCCGATCTCGCCGGCTACATGGTGTTCTATGGCCTACAGGAGGCCACGTATGGCACCCCTCTCCAGGTCGGCAGGGACGCCACGAGCTACCGGATCGACAACCTCGAAAATGACAGAACATACTGTGTGCAGCTCAAGGCCTTCGACACGAGCGGGTACGCATCCCCGTTTTCCGAACCACGAGTATGCATCTACATTCCTCGGGATACGACGCCACCCTCCGGGAGCATCATCATCAATGCCGGGGCGGCGTTCACGCCGACGCGGGGCGTCTCCCTAACACTCAAAGCCACGGATGCATCCGGATCGGTCGCGGGCATGAAGTTCTCCAACGACAACAAAGCATGGTCGGCCGAGGTGGCGTATAGCACCACCCAAGCATGGACCCTCACCCAGGGGGATGGCACCAAGACCGTCTATGCAATGTTCAGGGACGCTGCAGGCAATTGGAGCGCTTCGGTGAGCGACAGCATCGAGCTCGGGCTCGACACGGACGGGGACGGGATGCCAAATGCATGGGAGGTTGCCTACGGGCTCGACCCGAATAATCCCAATGATGCGGGCTTGGATGCTGATAACGACGGGGTAACAAATTACGAAGAATACCTCGCGCACACCAATCCCTGTGATTCCACGGACAATGCACCCAGGACGGAGGCCGGGGCGAACCAGCAGACAGCGCCCACGCGCGTAAACCTTGACGGTTCGGCCTCGCGTGATTCGAACGGCGACAGCATAACCTGGGCATGGTCGCAGGTCTTGGGCCCCATCCAGGTCGTGATCCGGAATCCCACGTCGGCACGCGCCAGTTTTCTGGCAGTTAAGGCAGGCCTTTATCGGTTCCGTCTCACATGTTCGGACGGGAAGACCACAGCGATTGACACGGTCGATATCACGGTGACCAACGTTGCCCCGAGCGTCAATGCCGGCGGCGACATGGCTATAGACACCGGTCAGAAGATACGGCTCCATGCCACCGGTGTCGATCCCAACAACGATACCTTGAAATACACCTGGTCGCAACGAAGTGGACCGTCGATTCAGTTGCCAACAACGACGGGCCAGGATCTCGAGCTTGTGCTCAAAACCCCGGGCCTCTACCGGTTTTCCGTGGCATGCAACGATGGGATGAACACTGGCGCAGCGGATGATGTTTATGTGACGGTGAACAGCTCCAATCATGCACCCACTGCCGATGCCGGGTTCGACAGAGACGCCCCCCTCAGACAGCGGGTGATACTCAACGGGTTCGGATCGACCGATCCGGATAAGGATACCGTGCGATATAACTGGGTACAGGTATCCGGCCCCATGGTGAACCTGCATGATTCTTCTGGGGCGCGGTCATGGTTCGATACTGTTTACGAGGGTACCTATGGGTTCGAACTCGGTGTCTCTGACGCGAAGGTCTCGGCGGTGCCCGACCGGGTGATGATCCGGGTCCTGAACAACAACATGCCGCCCGAAGCCGAGGCCGGCAATGATATCAAGGCCTGGATCGGCGACCTCGTAACGCTGGATGCAGGCACATCGTATGACCCAGACAACGATCCCCTGTCGTTCCGATGGATGCAGGAAGCAGGCGCACGGGTCGTATGGTCACCAGTCGCCGGATCGCGCATCCAGTTCACACCGACCGTCGCCGGGGTGTTGAAATTCAGGGTCATCGTCGCAGATGGGAAGACACAGAGCGAGGACACCGTCGTGGTGAGCGTGAACGGCGGCAAAGGCCTGCCCGTGGCGGAGGCCGGATATGATCTCGCCGCCCTTCCCGACACGGAAGTTCTCCTGGATGGAAGCGCGAGCCGCAACCCCGAGGGCCTATCGCTCTCCTACATCTGGTCCCAGTGTGGAGGCCCGCGCGTGTCGCTCAAGTCTCCGAACAGCGCCAAGTCTTCCTTCCAGCCGCTCCTGGCAGGGATATACGTGTTCGAGCTCAGGGTCTACGACGGCATGAAGACGGGCAAGCCTGACACCGTGACGGTAACGGTGCAGGGAAAACTGGGCTCTCTCCAGCTCGTCAGCCCGGCGCGCAATTCCACGATCTCGACCAAACCGACGTTTCTGTGGTCGGGCCGGAACAATTCCCGCTACCATCTGTATGCCGCTGTTGATACAGGTGCCTTTTTAGAATTGTACGCCGGAAGCGGTACCTCCTATACCACTAATCTGCTCTGGTATCTCCTCGTGCCATCGGATAGCTGTATCTTCTGGTATGTCACAGGAGATGCACCAGAGCAGATGACCGGCATCGCCTGGTTTACCATGCAATACTGAAGAATCTGAAGCCCCCCAGCCCCCTATTTCCCCCCTGAGAAGATCAGGGGGGGGGGTCGGGGATGTAATCCGCAGGGTTATTTCCCTTTGAGGTTGTCGAGCGGGATCCCCATCCCTTTCTGGATGAGGAAATTAATGAGCGGCAGGGAGAGATTCTCCGGGCCGTAGAGCAGGAACTGCACGCGCGGGAAGTAGAAGTACATGATGGCACGATTGAGAAGCAGGGTGCGGGAGAGTTCCTGGGCGACGGGGTGTGAGGATCCCAGGGTGAGCTCCACATGGGCGGGATTCAGAGAGATCCCGAACTGGCGCGCGTTCACCTTGAACTCCGTGGTCTGCGGCTGGCGGTACTGGTAGAGGCGGATGAGGAACTTCATCACCCGGCTCAGCGGGGCTGCAATCTTCCGCCCCCGGATGCGGCAGATGAGTTCGCCTCTCTCCTTCACCTCGCAGGTCATCCATTCGGGGGTGTCGCTGAAATCGATGGCCGCCAAGAACTTCGGGAAACCGGAAAAGTCGATGCCCCACCGGAGCGCGGCCTCCGTGGTCACCGGCAGGTGATGGATGTAGGGGTAGAAGTTGAACTGGAGCATCTGCCGCAGGAGGTTATAGCACGGGACCTGGTGGAAGTGCGGGTTGTTGAGCATTACGCTGAAGGCGAACTCGTTGTACGGCCCGACGTCCGTGTCATGGTACTCGAAGCTCGCCAGCCCGATGCCCCCGATGCCCGGGAGGATCTGCGCCGGCACGAAGCGCGGGTCGGGCAGCAGGCGCTTGAGGGCGAAGATGCTGGCGGGGAAGATGGCCAGGTGCGCCCGCGCGTCGCGGTAGAAGATCGGCAGCTTGACCTTCTGCCCGGCGGCATAGACATCCACCTGCTCAATATCGGCAAAGAAATCATCCTGCCCCCTGGTTTTCTGCATGTGTCACCTCCCTCATTTCGAACCCTTGCGGGGAATATTTCCAAAAAAATAATAATGCTGCTTTGCAAAAAGATAAAGGAAAAACTTACGGCAGGGATAGACCGGGCAGGTGCGGAAGGTCAGTCGCCGAGAGTCTTGTGCTCACATCCCAATCCCAATCTGCATGGAATCGAGGCATGCGACCCTTCGTTTCGCTCAGGGTGACATGGTTGATGCTTTGAAAAAGTTGTCATGCTGAACGCAGGGAAGAACCGCATTCCTTGGTATTCTATGGAGTCTGGCATTTGAGCAACAGCCCTTTGAAGATTGACATCTGCGTGCTGTGCATTATTCTAGTATTTCAGCAAGACAGCATTGCCGTGGAATCGTTTGGAGATTCGAGAGGAGGGATACCGGCCATGTCTCCTGCACCGAACGGAACAGAAGAGTTGCGCGGGTTCATCGACGTCACCCGCACCTTTGCCGCCAAGACCGTCGCCGCGATCTTCGACGGGAAGCACCCCGACGGCGACACGGGGAAGCTCCCGGCCGTGCTCGACAAGGCGTTCGAGATCGGGCTCGCCGCCTCGCCCGACCGGACCCAGCCCGGTTACGAGTACGGCATCTGGGGCTCAGCCCTCCATCAGGCAGGTCTGGAGCTGTCGGCGGAGTTGCTCGCCGTTCTCGCCGAGGTCTGCGGCGGCATCGCTATGAACCTCCATGTCCAGGGGCTCGCCTCCCAGGTGGTCATGCATTCCGGTCGGGTGCTGCCCGGCCCTCTCATCAAGGTTGCCCCGGCCATCCAGGAGGAATGCGGCCTGCCGGGCTACGGGACCTTGCACAGCCCCTCCCGGGACGCTCCGGCGCGCATCCTCACCGAAGCCCGTCCGGCATGGGATGGATGCCTGGTCAGCGGGACCAAGCCCTTCGTCTACGCAATGCCCGGCGTCGAGGCCTATGTGCTCTTCTGCCGGGTCGCCGGCGAGGAGAACTGGGGCTGCTTCCTCATCCCCGAATCCGCCGCGGGATTACAGGTCACCCCCGTCGAGCATCGGACCGGCCTGCGGGCCTGCCGGCTTGCGCACCTCACGCTCAAGGATGCATTCATCCCCCATGCGGACCGCCTCGATGACGGGAACGCCTTGCCCCTCCTTACGCGGGCCGTGAGCCTGCACTGGCTCGGCATCGCCGCCATCGCCACCGGTATCGCCCAGGGCGCCGTGCGCGCCGCACGTAAGTACGCCGCCGAGCGCTACCAGGGCGGAACCTTGATCGAGAACCTCCCTGCCGTGCGCATGCTCATCGCCGGCGCCGAGGCGAACCTGGAAGTTTCGCGCGCCCTCGTACGCCAGACCGCCGCCCGCGGACCCGACTCTCCCGCGCTCCTGCGCGCCTGCGCCATCGCCCGCCTAGCCACCCTCGAACTCTGTGCGTCTTCCGTCACCGACGCCCTCCAGGTCTTCGGCGGCTATGGCTACATGGAGGACTATGGCATGGAAAAGCGCCTCAGAGATGTGACCGTGCTGAAATCGTCTGCCGGCACACCCAATTATCTCAAGCAGTTCATCTTCGAAGTCGCGGAGGTGAAGCCATGAAACCGGAAGAACGCTCCCTTCAGGAACGCATCGATGCGCTGAAGATGCCGGGCGCGGGCAGGAACCTGAACCTTTTGGGACGCCTGTTCGTCGACCGGGGTGAGAAGACCCTCTGGGAGCGCGACACGCAGCGTCTGCCGCTCGGCGCCCGCCGCTGGCGCCGCCGAGCGCAGCAGTTCGCCCGCGCGCACATCCGGCCGGACGCTCTGGCCGCCGACCTCGACCCCTTCGGCTACGACCCGCGGCCGATCCTGCAAATCGCGACGCGCATGGGCTTTCAGACCATCATGCTGCCCTTTCCCATCGGGAACGCAAGCCTGACAGCCTACCTGCAGTCCACCGTCCTCCAATTGGCGGTGGTGGCCGAGGAGTTCGCCGCCGAGTGCGGCGGCCTCGCGCTGCTACTCCTGGCCCACCACCTGGGCTGCGCCCCGCTCATGCTCTCCGGCCACATCCCCACCATGCTGCGCCACCTGCTCCCCCTCTACTGGCGCATCCGCAGGGGAACGCCCGAGACCCTGGCCTTCGCCATCACCGAGCCCGGTGCAGGCTCCGACGTGGAAGATACCGAGGGTGCCACGCGCGCGCACCTCGTCACCACGGCCTGCAAGACTAAAGGCGGCTTCATCCTCAACGGCCGCAAGTGCTTCATCTCCGACGGCGCCATCGCCGACAAGGTCACCCTCTACGCCAAGCTCGACGGTGAGGGGATCGAATCCTGGACGTGCTTCCTCGTCGAGAAAGACATGCCGGGCTTCTCCGTCGGTCGGCGCGAGCACAAGCTGGGCCAGCGCGCTGCCGACGCCTCCGAACTTGTCCTGGAGGACGTGTTCGTACCGTCCAAGAACGTCGTGGGAAGGCTGCGGAGCGGCTGGGCCAACAACCGCAACGTGCTCAACTACTCGCGGCCCGTGGTGGGCGCCATGGCGTTAGGCCACGGCCGGGGCGCCTTCGAACACGCGCTCGCATTCTGCCGGCGGACGATGCTGGGACCGAAGCGCCTCATCGACTACCAGGACATCCAGCTCACGCTCTCGGACATGCTCATGAGCCTCTGGGCCGCCCGCGCCATGATCTGGCACAGCTGCGGCCAGTTCCGCTGCTACCAGTCCGCTTCTGCTACAGCCAAGGTCGTGGCCTCCGACATCGCCTTCAAGGTCTGCAACCAGGCCCTCGAACTCATGGGCGACCACGGCTACGTGCATGACAATAGCGCGGAAAGGCTCTGGCGCGACTCCCGTCTCACCCAGATCTACGAGGGCACCAACCAGATCAACCGCCTGGCCCTCATCGAGCACCAGTGGGAGACCGATCTCGACCAAATCCCCCTCTGACCCTTTGCCGTCGCCACCCAGCTCTCGCCCGAAACCATGGAGAGGCGCGATGCATCGCGCCTGCAGAGCGGATTCTTGTGTGATCCTGATCGCAGCGAAGGATCTCAAACGCGATGCAGAACCTCACATGCCAGCATTGACAACCATGGCATCCAGGCTTAGTATTTTCCCTGTGGAATGCAGTGCAATCATGAGCGGCGAGAACCTGGACTTCACCTGCAAAAGACGGAGTCTGCCGTAATTACCCATGATGCCCCCTCACCCGTCCCTTCTCCCCCGTTCCCGGGGGAGAGGAATGGGGTGAGGGGGTCGACTGGAAACAAACGTATCTTCCGGAATTGCTCAATAGAATGGAGCATGGCATGCGCAAACGCTTCACGGCCTTGTGCGGTTTGTACTGCCTGGACTGCATCCCGTCCCACCCACGGCTCTTTGCGATGGTCAAAGAGCTGGAGGATCTGCTGGATGAGCTCCGCTTCGAGCACTACGCGGAATTGAAATCCCATACCAGTCCGGTGTTTGGCGGCTATGCGCAGTTCCGGGAAGTCTTGCGTTCGATCGGAGATTTGCAATGCGTGGCGCCTTGCACCAAAGGCGGGGGCAAGCCCAACTGCGAGGTTCGGGCGTGTGTCACGAGTCATGCCTTGGCCGGATGTTGGGAGTGCGCGGAGCATAGCGTTTGCGAATTGCTCGAACCGCTCAAGGCGGTCCATCCCAACCTGGAGCATCACCTGGCGCTCATCAGAGAGCATGGCCCGGACGGTTGGGCGGACAAGCGGCGCGCACATTACTGGTGGCAGACATAAGCGTTCAGGGACGAGTGTTGAGCAGACAATCGATTACAAGTAGTTCAATTTCGCAAAAGACAACCCTATATGGCTATACAGAATTGATTCTGTATAGTAATTGTAGGCAATTGTAGAGCGCCAATAATTGCCTGGCAAAATGACCATGGCGCAAATATTACAAAAGGAGACAGTACGATGGAAATGAACAATAAAACACAGAGTGCCTCAATGCCGCGCATCGGTGAAAAGGCTCCCAGCTTCAAGGCTGTAACAACCCAGGGCGAGATCCACTTCCCCGAGCAGTATTCGGGCAGTTGGGTTATTCTCTTCAGTCACCCGGCGGATTTCACCCCGGTTTGCACATCGGAGTTCATGACATTTGCTTCGATGGAAGAACAGTTCGCAAAGGCAAACTGCAAATTGATTGGGCTTTCCGTGGATGGATTGTACAGCCACATTGCTTGGCTTCGCACAATCAAGGACAAAATAGAGTATAAAGGCATGAAGAATGTCGAAGTCAAATTCCCCTTGATTGAAGACATTACAATGGAAATCGCCAAGAAATATGGAATGATCCAGCCGGGTGAAAGCTCAACCAAGGCGGTTCGCGCGGTGTTTGTCATCGACCCCAAGGGGATTATCCGTACCATCATCTACTATCCCCTCAGCCTCGGAAGAAATTTTGATGAACTCTATCGCGTAGTTATTGCCTTGCAGACGGCCGATGCATTCTCCGTAGCAACGCCTGCAGATTGGCGACCCGGTGATGACGTCATTGTGCCACCAGCTGGTTCTTGTGGTATTGCCAAGGAGCGCATGGAAGGAAAGCAAGATATGACCTGCTACGATTGGTTCTTCTGCACCAAGAAGCTTGAAAAAGAGAAAGTGCTGGGCACCATCTTGAAGAAGTAAGCAGAGAATTGCCTAACACTGCGATCCGGCGGACGTCTATCGCCACCACTGATAGCTGCTGTTAGGCATCCTGCGTATAGATGGGAGTATCCTTGAGAATCCTCTTCATCCTCGCGTTGTTGTTGGTGGGAGTGTTTGGCGTGCTGGCATTCGCCAATTATCGCTGGCAGGCCAAGACCGCGGATCTCATCACGCGCGTGAACGGCCCAGGCGCTGCCTTGCCGTCTGGTGCGTTCTCTGCGGCCGAGCTCGAAGGTCTGCCCGCCCCGGTCAAACGCTACTTTCGCGCTGTGCTGAGCGATGGACAGCCGATCGTGCGCCGCGCGCGGCTGTTGCAGCAGGGCGACTTCCTGGTGCGACCCAAGGAGAACGGCTGGCGTCCTTTCACGGCCACACAGTACGTGGGCGCTCAGCCGGCAGGCTTTGTGTGGGACGCGCGTATTCGCATGGCGTCTGGACTCGCGGTGCGGGTGCGTGATGCGTTCGTGGACGGTCGTGGCTACATGTACGCCAGCCTGTTGGGCACGGTCCGCCTGGTAGCGGTCGAGGGGACCCCGGGCATCGCTGCCGGCGCACTGCAACGCTATCTCGCTGAGGCGGCATGGTACCCGACTGCGCTGTTGCCATCGCAAGGGGTGGTGTGGACGGCGATTGACGACTCGAGAGCGCGTGCGACCATCAGCGTCGCCGGGACCACGGTGTCCCTCGAGTTTCGCTTCGGCAGCGATGGCTTTGTGCACAGCGTCTTCGCAGCCGACCGTGCCCGCAATGTGGACGGTCGCGATGTTCCCACTCCGTGGCAGGGGCGCTTCTTTGATTATGAAGAACGTGACGGCATGCGCATCCCTGTACGGGGCGAGGTTGAGTGGCTGCTTCCGGAAGGCCCCCAGATGTACTGGAAAGGCCGCGTTACCGAGGTTTCGTACGAGTACCAAGGGTGAGGGTGAACCAACGGCGCGCTCGCGGATGCCTGATAACGCATTCCAGCGGACAGTCAAAAGTATACATCCAGGGCCAGGTTTCAACAATTTACATAGTACAGAGTAAAGAGTTTTTGTTGAAGGCTGCGATCTGACCCCGATGGTTCCGAATATGGAAATGAGAGAACTCCACCCATCCGAACTGAATGATCTCCTCGGCCTCTATGCACATCTGCACGATGCGGACGTCCCGTTGCCAGAGAGAGCCCACGTGGAGGCGGCGTGGCGGGAAATCCAGGGAAACCCTCGCCTGAAGTACTTTGGGGTCTACATCGAGGGGAAGCTCGTTTCCTCGTGCATGTTGAGCATCATTCCGAATCTCACGCGCGGCTGCAGACCGTACGGCGTGGTCGAGAATGTGGTGACGCACAAGGATTTCAGACGCAGAGGGTATGGAAAGGCCGTGCTCGAACACGCCCTGGGATATGCGTGGAGCAAGCATTGTTACAAGGTCATGCTGCTTACGGGCAGAAAGAACGAGGGGACTTACAGCTTCTATGAAGCGGCCGGTTTTGACCGGCATGCCAAGCAGGCGTTTCTGGCCAAGCCGGAATAAAACGAGCCCGTTAGTCCAACGGACCGCTGACCGCGGGTGGTATGCGCCCGAGATGAAAAGGAGGATATCATGGCCGAACAAATGAATCCGGTGAATTGGTTCGAGATCCCGGTCAAAGACTTGGACAGGGCCAAGAGATTCTATGAATCCGTACTTGGCGTCGAACTAAAAACGATGGAAATGGGACCGCTGAAAATGGCGTGGTTTCCCATGCAGCAGGATGCCGCCGGAGCGACCGGTTCACTCGTCAAGGCCGAGGGTTATGTGCCAGCGCACGCCGGTACGCTGGTGTATCTGACCGTCGACGACATAGAAGGAACGCTCAAGAAGGTGAATGCGCATGGCGGCAAAACGCTCCTGCCCAGAATGGGCATTGGAGAATACGGCTTCATAGCGCATTTCGAAGACAGCGAAGGCAACCGGGTCGCCCTGCACTCGAACCGCTCGTCGGCGGAAGAAGGCGGGATCAGAAACCATTGACCTATGAAAGAGTTTTGTTGAATGTGCAGCCTGATCCCTATCGTTCCGTAGCAATGCCACCCTTTGGGGGAGGAAACAAACCGAAGTATGGTGGAATAAGCCTGCCCTGAAGTCTCAGAGCTTCAGCGGTGGGTGCGACCTGGGGGCCTGGCGAGCATTGGTGAATGACCGCAGCCCCACAAAACTCAAGTGCCAGGTCGCAACCTTCAACAGGATAAGCTAACAATGTCTAGTGTTATGACGCGACTGCATTCTTCCATGATTCCACAGATGGTGGGCACATATGGCCCTTCGGCTATCTGATCCATCTCAACTATCCCCTGCTGGGAGGGCGATACGAGGTAGGTGGCATGACGGTTATCGTCTGCCGCGGCACGGGCACATGGGGACCGCGCATGCGCCTTTGACGCCCCGGTGAGATCCTCCGCATAACCCTTATATGGGAACAAGAAAGAGAAGGCAACGATAGGTTTCAACGATCAATATTTGTCCTGGTTTCGATCTCTGCGAGATTCTTCTTGAGCCGTTTTGCATCCCTTATAAAGGGATCCTAGACCCAGTTTTAAATCGTGCATGAGTCTGTGCAATGCACAGATCAGGGCCTGACATCAGGTTCTCTGGAAACGATAACAGGAGGTAGACCATGAAGACAATCCTCATCGTCGGTTTTCTGGGTGCCGCCGTATCCTTGTTGATGTCGGTTTCTCCAGCTTGGGGGGCTGTACGGACGGAGGCGGTCAATTACAAACAGGGGGACACCAAGCTTGTGGGGTACCTGGCGTACGACGACACGCTCAAGGGTGCCCGACCGGCGGTCCTGGTCATCCACGAATGGTGGGGCCTCAATGACTACGCCAAACGGCGGACGGAGCAGTTGGCATCTCTGGGTTACATCGCCTTTGCCGCCGACATCTACGGCAACGGCATCGTGGCCAGAGACCCGCAGGAAGCGGGAGCCTTGGCCGGAAAGTTCAGGGGCGGCGACCGCAAACTCCTACGCGAGCGGGCGATCGCGGCCCTGCAGGTGTTGAGGGTTCACCCGCTGACGGACAAACAGCGGATGGCAGCCATCGGCTACTGCTTCGGCGGCACGACGGTGCTCGAGCTTGCCAGGAGCGGGGCCGCGCTTGCCGGCGTGGTGAGCTTCCACGGCGGGCTCGATACGCCCAACCCCGACGACGCCAGGAACATCAAGGCCATGGTGCTCGTGCTCCACGGCGCCGACGACCCCAATGTCCCCGTTCCGCAGGTGCTCGCATTCCAGGAAGAGATGCGCAAGGCCAAGGTCGACTGGCAGATGGTCAGCTACGGCGGGGCGGTGCACAGCTTCACCAACCCCGCCTCGGGCTTGGACCCATCCCGCGGCGTGGCGTACAACGAGAAGGCCGACAAACGCTCCTGGGAGCACATGAAGGTCTTCTTCGCCGAGATATTCAAATAACGGGAGGATGTCATGAAAAAGTCATTAGGGGCCAATCCGATCGTATACCCCACGCCTGTCCTGATCGTGGGGACGTATGACGCGGCGGGCAAGCCGAATGTCATGACCGCCGCCTGGGGCGGCATCTGCTGTTCCAGCCCCCCCCTGCGTGGCCGTCGCCCTGCGCAAGGCGACGTATACCTACGGCAATATCGCCGGACAGGGCGGCTTCACCATCAGCATCCCCTCCGAAAGACACATCCACTATGCCGATTACTTCGGCATGGTCTCGGGGAAAAACACCGATAAGTTCGCCGCATCCGGGCTGACGCCGGGCAGGAGCACGCTGGTCAACGCCCCCTACATCGAAGAATTCCCTTTTGTCCTGGAGTGCACGCTGCTCCAAAAGATCGAGATCGGATTGCATACGCAGTTCATCGGGGAAATCCTGGACATCAAGGCTGAAGCTGAAGTCCTCGATGAAAAGGGGCGGCTGGATATCGAAAAGGTACAGCCGTTCTTCTTCGCCCCCGAAGCCAATACCGACTATGGCGTGGGGAAACTCATGGGAGAGGCGTTTTCCATCGGACGCGACGTGCCCAAGAAACCATAGGACAGAGCGAAACAACAAACGCAACGGGAATGACAGAAAGGCAGAGACCCGCTCGAAAGCAATGCTACAGCCGGCCGCCTATACCCGAGTCCGTCAGGCCGGAGACCGGACCTTTTCCCTCTTCCCCTTGGCAGAGCAGGAGGAAAGCATCCCTATGAAGCATAATAATGGTCAAAACAAAGGGCTCTGGTCTTGCATGATGACATTCGGCAAGCAAACAGTGGGGCACATATTCTTGAATCTCATGCGTCATCATGCAGGATCTTTCACCAGGCACCTCATGAATCTGAAACCTCACAGGTCATTGTTTATTTTGCTGTTCACGGCTGGTATATGGATGGCGATGGCATGTTCCTGCCGAAGCGGCTTGCCCCTATACGTTGAACAACCGCCACCCTATTGGCCCACGCATAGTTGGCGCGAAGCGACGCCCGAAGAACAGGGGGTAAGATCCGCAGCATTGGCCGATATTGTCGATCAGGCAGTAAAACAGCGCCTTGACCTGCATAGCATGCAGCTCGTCCGCAATGGTTATCTGGTGGCGGACGTTTCCTTTTATCCCTATGATGGGAGCACGGTCCATGACGTTGCTTCCGTTACCAAAAGCGTGACCTCCGCCCTGATAGGCATTGCCATTGCCAAGGGCTTCATCGCGAGCGAAGATACACCGGTTCTGGATTTTTTCCCCGAATACAAGCAACAATACCAGCACACCGGCAAGGAAAAGATCACCATCCGGCATCTGGTTACCATGACGTCCGGCCTTGACCAGAATGCCGGAGGGAGCGGCATGGCGGCATTCAACGAACCGGCCCTCATGCAGATGATCGCTCGTCCGAACTGGCTGGAATTTGCTCTGGGCCTGCCGCTGATGCACGAGCCTGGGAGCACCTTCGGCTACAACAGCTGCAACACGCACATTCTTTCCGTCATCATCGCCAAGGCAACCGGGATGAACACCCTGGCCTTCGCCCAAAAATACCTGTTCGGCCCTCTGGGCATCAAGGAGGTGTTCTGGCCCGAGGATCCGCAGGGCAACAACCACGGGTGGGGCGATCTGAAGATGCATCCGCGCGATATGGCCAAAATTGGGTTATTATTTTTATATAACGGCGTTTGGGAAAGCCAACAGATCGTGTCGCCGGACTGGGTACACAAATCGGCTGTGCCATGCGTCAAATTGCCCGGGAACGGTTTGTTTACCCTCGAATACAGCTATGGATGGTGGACCATATCGGGCTTGGTCAATGGCATCTACGAGGCCAATGGCAGGGGAGGGCAGCACATCATCGTCTGGCCGGCCAAAAATACAGTCGTCGTTTTTACCGGCGGCGGATTCGACCAGTCAACGATCGCCCAAAAATTACTGGCAGCTTTGAAATCGGACTCCCCTCTGGCGCCCAACCCAAAGGCATTCGAGCGGCTCGAGCGGCTTTCCCATGCGGCCGGCGCATCGGCTGCCATCACCGTAACGCAACCGCCACCGGCTCTGGCCAGTACGCTCTCGGGCACACGATGGAGACTCTTTGAAAATCCCCTGGGTTTAAAGGAAGTCGCGATCACTTTTACAAATGAAAACAAGGCAACGTTCACCATTGTTGGCCCCTGGGGCGCGCGCGTATGGCCCTTGGGCCTGAATGGCCCCTATGCCATTGCGCCGAACGGGGATAGCGGCCTGCCGAGTGGCGCCAGGGGATCCTGGGTAAGCGGGGACGAGTTCGCATTCGATATCAACGAGATAGCGAACATCAACCATTACCAGGGCAGGATCCGGTTTGACGGGGATAAAGCCACGTTGTTTATCAAAGAAAAAACACTGTTTGCCAAAGAGATCGCCATCCAGGCGGTAAGAATTGATTAACCGTTGGCCATCGAGATGTATATGTGAGCAAAGAAAGTCTTGGCTTGCATTATGACATTCGGCAAGCATGCAATGCGGGAAATAGTTTGAATGTCATTCTGCACCAGCCTGTCGACATGCGACAGATTTCGATCTGCTGTGCTGCACAATGAAAAACGATTCTATCGGTTCATACCAGGGTAGAGAGAAAGAAGGGACGTCCAGGACTATGGAAATGTTGTCATGCCCTGCCACAGAGTGGGTGTGGCTTCCCATAGCATTTTGGAAATCCCCGCTCTTTCCATGTAAGGTAGCGGGAGCTGCGCTTTCATACACACCTTGCTGTCGTTGCAGCAGATCCTTATGGAGGAGGCTTGTTTTTGGCATGGGGTTAATCGATCGGCTTGACAAGAGAGCACTCACGGAACCGTTGGGTAAATGTTGGATGACCCACGATGGAATGTGGTTTTACCATGCATTTTCCGAATTCGGCATTGAAAAGGCTAATCAATTAAACAAGCTGGCAATTCAGTCTTTAGCGCCGATCGAGGTGAGAAGGTTCAAGAAACTCCTGAACATTTCCAAGCCCAAGGTTGAATCGTTCGAGGAGCTGCAATACTTCTTTGCAAATGTGGCCGATGTATTGATTCCTGATTTTATGAATGTCGTGTGGACCTTTCCCGAAAATAATGTCGTGCATTGGGAATTCAATGCGCATGAATGCTTCGCGTACAAGGGCATCAAGATGTTGGGCATGATCGATAAATATGAGTGTGGCCCTCTCTTTCGAATACAATGCTGGCTCAGGGAGCTTGGTGTTCGTTATGAAATTATTCCCAAAATCGATACCTGTATTTTCCCCATGAACGGTGCATGTTCTGGCCATTTCAAGGTTTTTCTCAACCAGAAAACGAGTTAAAGATTTAGGTCTGACCGTGATGAGAAAGGAGGGAAGGTGAAGATCATTTCCGAGAACAAAATGACCAGAAGGGCTTTTTTAGGCAAGGCCACTCAGGCAAGTCTGGCGCTTTCCTCGGCCGGAACCCTGACGGCGCTGAACGGCTGCAGCGCTCCGCGTGCAGGCGCAGCCAAACCCTACCGATCCATCGATCAGTCGCGGTGCATCGGCTGCGGGCGGTGCGTGACGTTATGCCCCATGGGGGCGATCACCTTGAAGACCCAGTCCTCGATCGATGCAGATGAATGCGTGGAATGCGGCGTGTGCTGGCGTGCGGGGGTCTGCCCTGTGGACGCGATCCAACCCGGCGATCTCAAGTGGCCGCGCGTGCTGCGGGAGGAATTCAGCAATCCGCTCGTCGAGCATAAATCCACCGGCGTGGCGGGACGGGGGACGGAGGAGATCAAGACCAACGATACGCAGAACCGCTACCGGCGAGGCGAGATCGGCGTGCTCGTTGAGCTGGGCCGGCCGGTCCTCGGCGCCCGGTTTTCTGACGTGGAGAAGGTGGTCAAGAAATTCAAGTCCCGCGGGTATGAGCTGGTCCAGGATAATCCGATCGCCGTTCTGGTTGCGGATCCGAAGACGGGGGCGTTCAAGCCGGAGATCCTCCATGAAAAAATCCTCTCCTGCGTGGTCGAGTTCATCGCGCCCGAAGGTGCTGCAAAGGACGTGATGGATGTCGTGCATGCACTGGGAAAGGAAGTGCAGACGGTGTTCAATCTGAGCGTGGCCCTGCGTGCAGATGAGGAAGGGCGCTCACCCCTCGACCGGTTGTTCGGATCCGGCACCTTCCGCCTTCCCCAGGCCAAGGTGAACATCGGCTTCGCCGAGGGCATCACGGGCAAGGGGGTGTAAGCATGTCCCATACGACACAGCGACGCGGTCTCGATCCTAACCATCCGGGAAAGGAGCTCATCGTTCTGGCGATGATCCCCAGCCAGTATAAGGATGTCAGCGGCATCGGCAGCGCCATGAGCGAGCTGGCGACGAAGATGCTGGAACACGGACCCAACAACTGGCTCTCCCGGAACTTCACCGAGATCAAGGTTCCCAACCTCGGTCCGGCACAGGGACCGGTGCACTGGATGCACAAATACTGGCCGGATGCGACCAGCCGGCTGCTCATGCGGGTGGTGGGTCACCTGTCTTCGGTGGTGACCGCCCTGTACACGGATCCCCGGAAGGTCGTGGCCCTGATCGAGGACCTCAGGGGAGACTGGCTGGCCCGCAACAGGGAGAAGGGGTACCCCATCTCCCTTGCACTTTCCGCCCTGGTGAGCGATGTCCATGACTGCTGCCAGAAAACGGGTTTCAAGGAGCATACCTACCTGCACAGTCTCGGTTTCTTCGGGAAGGTTCATGACCTGCCCTCCGAGGAGGAACTGGGTCTGATCACCATGTGCGGCCACGGCCTGATTGCGACAAACCGCGTCCGATATCTCGTGGAGAAGATCCAAAGGGGACAGACTTCGCCCCAGGAGGCGGCGGAGGACATCGCCCGGCCGTGCGTCTGCGGCTTGGTGAACCGCGAGCGGGCCCAGGAGATTTTTCAGAGACTGGCTCGTTCTCGCGTGCCTGCATACAAAGCATAGTTTTGATGCCGCGTGCAGAGCGCGATGCATAAGGGAAAGGCCATAATTTCATGCAATGCCTTTTCCTTGTTCATGGAGACATGCAGGCTAAGGGCAGGGATCGAGTATTGCTGAATTGGTTGTTTGAGGATGTATCATCGATAGCCGCATGAAGGAGGAAGGCACATGGATAAACTCAGTCAGTTGCTGATGGATTACGTGCTGGGCGAAGGCGCATGCGCCGCGGGGATCGCAACCGTGGAGACCCTCGCGGACGGGCCGCCTTCGGCGGACTTAAACTACGTTTTGCCCGGGGCGAAGTCTGCCCTGGTCTTCGCCGTCCCGCTCGAGGTGAGCCATATCGAGCCCTTCCTCGCCAAGCGCGACCGTCTGGCGCACGAACGCGACAACCTCCGCACCAATGCTCTGGCCAGCGGCCTGGCCTTGCATGTGGCCAAATACTTGGAACAGACGAAGGGGCTTGCTTCGGTCCCGGTGGCGGCCAACGAGATCTACCGGCCGGATGTCCCGGGCGGGCCTTTGGCCATGCTCCCCGACATCGCGCTCCGCTACCTGGCGGTCCGTTCCGGCGTGGGTCACTTGGGCTTGTCCGGCAATATCATCACCGCTAGCCACGGGGCGGCCGTGATCCTGGGTGCTATGGTCACGACAGCGGAACTCACGCCCACTGCTCCCCTGCCTCCGGAAGAGAGCTACTGCGACGGCTGCCGGCTCTGCATAGCCTCCTGCGCCTCGGCGCTCATGGACCCGGAGGAGAAAACAGAGGTGACCCTGGGAGGTATCACCTTCGCCTATGCCAGGCGCCGCAGCTACCTGCGGTGCGAGTTTGTCTGCGGAGGTTTCACGGGCCTGCATCCATCGGGAAAATGGTCCACGTGGTCGCCGGGCCGTTTTTCTATCCCGGAGAACGATGCCGATTTCCTCCCCCTCATCATCCGGGGAGTCAAGGCCAACGGCCTGTGGCCGAAGATGGCGGGCGGCCATTACCATGTCCTCATGCGCGAGAAGCTCTACCTCACCTGCGGCCATTGCCAGCTCGTCTGCAACCCGGACAAGGAGATCCGCAAGCGCCGCTATGAGATGCTCACCTCCTGCGGGGTTTGTGTCCAGCATCCGGACGGCTCCCTCGAATTCATGTCTCCCGTCGCGGCCAAGAACCATTTGGCCGGCCTGAGCCCGGCTTGGAAGGAGATGTATGGGGAAACCTGATTCTGGCTTCTGAGCCTTTGCGCTCTGATGCGCATGCATTAAAATGTATCTATAAAGGAACGGAGGGAAAGCATATGCAGCTCAGACACATGCTGCGCATGGTAGTGTGTTTCCTCGCCTTTGTATGGCTGTGTCCCTTTTCGCATGCCCGAGCCCAGGAACCCATTCTGGAAAAGTATGTGCTTGGCTTTGGCAGCGATAACAGCATGGCGTCCGAAGGGGTTGTCGTCGATATGCACGATAAGGCATTCGGCGGCGGCAATGCACAGGCGCATCTGTACCTTAAAACCGAAGATAATGCAGATTCCCTGCGACTCAACGTGTGGCGACTGGCCAAGAAGGGCGAAATCTCATTTGCATTGCTGGTGTTTCGCATTGAGGTGCGAGGCTATGACTTCCTGGGCAAGAGCGTTTTTTCCCAGGACCTGGATGGATTCAGCTTTGGCGACAGCACCTCGGGCTGGTGGTGGAAAAGGCTGAAAATTCCAGCCGATGTTCAACTCCTGCATGTCACCTTCATAGGGAACTATGAGTAAACTTCACGTTCATTCCTGGATAGAGGGAGGACCGGTAGCCGGGAAGAAAGGGATAAAGATATTCTCCGCAGTGCGCCTGGGACAAAGCCATGGGCTTGCCGGTGTTTTTCCCCCTGCCCCGAAGAGAGGCACACCTATAGGGGGATTGTTGCCTGCCGGGTAACGGGGGATACCCTATCGTATCCCTCGCAGGAAGTGAGCATAGCGTGGTATTGTCTGGTGGTACGCTGAAAGGAGGACAAACCGGTGGTTTCTGAAAGGAAAAAGATATTGGAGGCCAGGATACCCAAGGGCCAGGTCCAGGATGTTTATCGAAAGCTTGCATCAAGTTATGATCTGTGGGCTGGGTTGGCAGAGTCCCGGGCGCGCGCCCGATGTCTGGAGCTGGCGAAAATCCGAGACGGGGAATCGGTCCTGGAAGTTGCCGTGGGCACGGGGATAGCCTTTGCGGAGATCCTGAAGCTGAACCCAGCAGGCCGCAACGAAGGGATCGACATCACCGAGGCGATGTTGCGTCGGGCGCAGGAAAAGGCCGCCAGATTGGGGGTCGCCAATTACCGCCTCCAGCTGGGTGATGCCTACGCACTTTCGTATCCCGACAATACCTTCGATGTGGTGATCAACAACTACATGTTCGACCTGCTGCCGGAAAACGATTTCCCGCTCGTGCTGGATGAGTTCAAACGCGTTCTTCGTCCTGGAGGCAGGTTGGTGATGGTGAACATGACGATCGGGCAGCATTGGTTCAATTTCATCTGGGAAGCTGTTTACCGCGCTAGTCCGTCATTGTTTGGGGGATGCCGGGGGGTGTATCTCCTGCCGTATCTGGAATCGGCCGGCCTTGTGGAAACCAGCAGGGAGTTTGTCAGCCAGATGACCTTCCCCTCCGAAGTGGTTTGCGGTATCAAACCCGGAAATTTGTAAAAGTCATGCCTGAGGCTCAGCCGAGTCGGCATGCCTGGAAAACGAGAAATACCATACCGGTTGAAATTAGCGGAGAAGTAGGGATAATAGCTCGCACAGGTGGTTGCGAGGGATGATTCATGTGAGAAGGGGGAGTGACGGTATGTACTTGAAGACAGGTGCTGAGTACATCCAGGACATGCTCGACATGCACTTTGAGCTGTACATCGACGGCGGCAAAATCTCCGGCCCCGAGGTGGTCAATCATCCGCAGGTCAGGCCGATGATCAACGTCCGCCGGGCACGCCGATTTTTATCTTGCCAGAAGAGCTTTCCATCGTTTACAAGGCCTTGACGAGGGCACACATATCCGGAAGACCCGGAGAGGAGGGAGGGTGATGCACAAGTTGATTGCCGTTTTATTGGTAGCGATGCTCTTTCCCCTTGCGCTCATGGCGGAGAGCAGCGCGGTTTCCAAGATCGGTCAAGCGAGCGAGGTCCTGTCACAGATCATGTCCATCCCCGAGCAGGCAATCCCTCCTTACCTCTTGTCCAATGCCCACGGGATCGCCATCGTACCCGCAGTGCTCAAGGCCGGATTTTTCGTCGGCGGGAGGCATGGCAAGGGCATCCTGACGCTCCTCCGCGATGACGGCTCCTGGAGCATGCCGGTCTTCATCACCCTCACCGGCGGCAGCATCGGCTATCAGATCGGCGCCCAATCCATCGATATCATCCTCGTGTTCAAGAGCACCAAGAGCGTCGATGCCATGCGCAAGGGCAAGTTCACCCTAGGTGCGGATGCATCTGTTGCCGCCGGCCCGGTGGGCCGGCATGCCGAGGCCGACACGGATGTCTCCCTGCAGGCAGAGATCTACTCCTATTCCCGAACGCGTGGCCTCTTCGCAGGTGTGGCTGTGGAAGGTGCAGCACTGCAGATTGATGATGCCGCCACCAGGTCGTTCTACGGGGGCGCAAAGAATGCCGACGATATTTTCACGGGGAAAGAGATCAAGGCTCCCGATGCAGTGCAGAACTTTCTCGAAGTCTTGAAAAAGTACGTGCCTCCCCTGGAGAAACCCTGAGACAGAGTCAATGGGCGATACCCGGTTGTGCAATCAAATGCTGAGTCAGAGAAGCTCACCATGTTGCTGTCCTGCAATATGGTCAACCTTTTAAAGCACAGGCAAAAGGTGGTGCCATGAACGTATTGGAAGCTCTATCGGAATCCGTCCAAAGAGGAGAACTCGCTGATACCATGGAACTGACCAACAGGGCCATACATGAAGGGATACCCGCAGGTTTGATCCTCGAGCAGGGTTTGATTTGCGCCATGGAGATCATCGGGGATCAATTCAAAAAGGGTGAGATCTTTGTGCCCGAAATGCTTGTTGCCGCTCGCGCGATGAATAAAGCCCTGGAGATCCTGGAACCCGAGATGATCAAGGGCAGGATCGAAGCCAAGGGGACATTCATGATCGGCACGGTAAAGGGGGATCTCCATGATATAGGGAAAAACCTCGTGGGCATTATGTATAAAGGGGCAGGCTTCAGGTTGTTGGATCTCGGCACGGATGTTTCCGTGGAGCAATTTATCGCGGCCGCCCAGGAGCATCATCCGGATATCATTGGTATCTCCACGTTGCTTACAACCACGATGGGATACATGCAGTTGGTCGTTGAGGGTTTGAAGGGTAACAGCATCCATTCCAAGATAATCATCGGGGGGGCCCCTATCACCGAGGATTTCGCGCGAACTATCAATGCGGACGGCTATGCCGATAATGCCGCATCGGCAGTGGAACTGGGAAAAAGCCTGATCGGATTAGGCAGAACCACGGCGTGATGAACAGAACCGTTTTTCGGCTGTATTGAATTCTTACTGAGGGAGGCGGACATGATCGACATAAGGGATGTGATGCCCATCGAGTATATCGACGACTGGGAAATGCGCATCAAGCGACAGGATGCTCTCTGGCACAACGAAATCCTGGATCGGCCTGTCGTTGATTTCTCGTTCTTTCAATCGAATCCGGATTTCCCCTTCCCGGCATCGAAGCATGCCTCGTATGAGGAATGGTGGCTCGATGTGGAATATCAGGCCCAACTGGCCCTGGCGGTGGCCATGAATACCGCCTGGATGGGCGACGCTCTGCCTACCTTGCCTCCGAATCTCGGACCCGATTTTTTCGCCGCCTGTTATGGCGGAAAGCTCATCTTTGAAGAGATAACCTCGTTTATCGTCCCCTTCCTGAAAAGCTGGGATGAAGCCGATACCTTGAGATTCAACTGGGAGCATCCCTATTTCCTCAAGGTGGAGGATCTTTACAAGGCCTTTCTGGAGATCGGCAGAAATAGATTTTACACGGGATGGCCGGATATACATGCCGGAGGGGACTGCCTGGTCGGTTTCCGGGGACCGGCAAACCTCGCCATGGATCTTATCGATGAGCGCGACGCCGTAAAGGCCGGCCTGAAAATGGTGACGAAAGACTTCTTTCGACTGTACGACCATTACTATGCAAAACTGACCAAGGCCGGCCAACCCTGCACGGGATGGCCGTTCATCGTCTCTACGAAAAAGTGGCATGTGTCCTCGAATGATTTTTCCTATATGATATCCCCCGCGGACTTCAACGATGTCTTTCTCGAGGGCCTGCGGGAGGAAAACCGCTCTATGGAGGCCACTGTTCACCATCTCGATGGCCCCGGATGCCGAAGGCATCTGGACAGCCTTTTGACCATTGCGGAGATGAACATGATCCAATGGGTCTATGGCGCGGGGCGAGGCAGAGCGAGCGATTATATCGATCTGTATAAAAAGATTCAGGCGGCGGGCAAGGGGATACAAATCCAGGATCTGGAGCTTGACGAGGTTGATATCATCCTGCGTGAGTTGAAACCAAACGGCGTATGGATGCACGTCAATGTCACCAATGCGGAACAGGCGGAAGCGGTCATGAAAAAGATCAGGAAGTGGAAGTAGGATCGATCTGCGTGATACCCTGTTGCAAAAAAAATCCCCCCGACTCCCCCCCCCCTGAAGATGCAGGGGGGATGGGGGATATGAGCTTGAGGGATAAAAAAATCTATGCAATGAAAGCCTGAAATATCTGGCGCAGATACGGGAAAATATGACATGCTAAGGGGGAGCGGTAAAGGTATGCTTTGCCCCAAAAACAAAGCGGAGGTATGCAGAGATGAACCTAGACGAACACCCACGGGCACTGATTCAGAATATCGGCGATGTGGAGCTGTCCTACCTGGAGTATGAAGGCCATGGCGAGACCGTCCTGCTCCTCCATGCGACAGGATTCCTGCCCTGGCTGTGGCACCCGATAGCCCGTACGCTATCAGGATCCTGCCGGGTGATCGCCCCCTATTTCTGCGACCACCGGCGGGCCGATCCGGAAAAGGGCGGCCTGAACTGGATGGTCCTCGCCCAGGACCTCAAAATCTTTTGTGACCGGCTTGCGCTGGAAGCCCCGGTACTGGTGGGCCACTCCATGGGAGGCACGGTCATCACCATCGCCGCCGGGATTTTCGGCCTCAAGCCAAAAGGTATAGTCCTCATCGAACCCATCTTCCTCCCGGAGGATTTCTACCGCACGCAGATCAGGGTCGATGATCACCCCCTCGCCTCGAAATCGATTCGACGCCGAGATCATTGGGACAACGCCGACGAGGCCCGTGCCTATCTGAGAGCAAGGGAGCTCTTTAAGAACTGGGACGAGGAGATGCTCGATCTCTATATCCGCTTCGGCCTGAAGACAGAGGAAACCGGGGGCCTGCGACTGGCCTGTTCGCCGTCACGGGAGGCCGCCCTCTTCATGGGGGGGATGCACTACGATCCCTGGCCGATCCTTCCCGCAGTGCAATGCCCCGTACTCATCGTGGAGGGCGGAGAGAGCGAGAACCGGCAGTTCATCGATCTCAAGAAGGCTCTCACCCTCTTCGCCCGGGGCAGTTACCGGCTGGTCGAGGGCGCCGGACACCTGATCCCCATGGAAAGGCCCCGCGAGACGACCGAGATCATCACCGCCTTTTGTCGGCAAATCCAGGGCTGAGAATATTTTTTGAACTCCCCGACCCTCCTTGGTCTTAAGGGGGGCCAATGATCCGCAGCTGAAGGCCGCTCACAAAGAACGACGAGGAGGAGAACGGCCTTCAGTCGGCGGTGGAAATCTAGCCCCCCCCCTGAAGATTCAGGGGGGTTTGTGATTTTAATGATCCCACCTGCGTTGAGATGGGGGGGTAGTGATCATCAAAGACGGGCGAGGAAGCCGGCGGTCTTCAAGGGATGGTCGGCGATCTTCTCGCACAGGGCAAGCAGGTAGTCCTCGATTTCCGTCTGCGCTCTGCCGCTGAGCGTGAGCCGCATGAGAACGTCCATGTCCATGGTCGCCCCTCTTTCCATGAACATGCGTGCTTCCTGGGAGAGTTTGTCCATGGGCAGAGGTTTCCCTTTGGAGAGGGCGTCCCTGACATCCAGCCCATACCCGAGGGACGTGAGGATATTGATCATGCCTGCCGCCCAGAGGGGGAACCAGCGCCTGTTCGACGAGAAGGCGGACAAGGCCCGGCTGAGGATCTGGTAGGTCTCCGGATGGGGGTCGAGCGGCCCCAGGTGGCCGATGATGACCTCCAGGAGGACGGAGGCATGGGCGAAGAGGTGGATATCCTCGCGTATGCCCAGATTGGCGTTGACGACTTTCGCTTCCTCCAGTCTGAGGAGGTCCATGCCGGGTTTTGAGAAGACCTCGAGGATCACCTCGCAGAAGGGCTCGAGCGTTCCGGGGAACCGCTTGACACTCCTGCGGGCTCCTTTGGCGATGGCATTGATGAGACCTCGGTCTTTCGTCAGGGCACAGACGATCCTGTCGGATTCAAGATAGTCCGTGGTATTCAATATGAGGGCCTGGGTCTTCCATCTGGGCATGGTCAGAAGCAGGAGGTATGGATGGGGTCAATGCGGGTCGGCGCTGTTCTCCAAACTATGGGCATTACGCAAGGCCTATCATGCTATCTTGAACGATCCCGGCCTCGCTCAACGCGTAGTGCATCTCTTTGAGGGACTGCCTTGGCGTCTCAGGGGTTCGCTTAGAGCACAGGACCAGGACCACGGAGAGGGCTATGGCCAGGACGACGATCAGGATGATCACAACCGGCAGAAGCCTCCCCTTGCCTCTGCCTTTCTTCATCTGGCCGAGGTTTTTGGTCTTGTCATATTCGGTGAGGGCCTCATCCAGGTACCGGATGAGCTCCTCGCTGTCCATATCGAATTCCTTGGAGATGACCTGGAGGAAGCCGCGTAGAAAGGCTCGGGGGGGCAGGAGATCCAGCCGGTCGTTCTCCAGGAAGGTCAGGATCTGGACGGATATCTTGGTCTTCTCTTCAATGTCCTTGAGTACAATCCCTCTCTTTTCCCTCTCCAGCTTGAAGTATTGCCCCAAAGTGAGCTTGCCTTCTGTCATAACTCCTCCTCTGTGTTTCGTGTTCCCTAGCTAACACGAGATGCATTGCCTGGCAAGGATGAAGAGTGGATGTTTTGGATAATGAAAGGCATCAGCGAACGGAAGTTTGAAGGATTGACTAATTTCTCGCGATGGGATTAGGGTGACATGATGGGGCAGAAAGGGGGATCTATGCAAGCAATAGCATTGAAGCCAGTTGACCGGATCGAGATCGTGACGCTCCTCGACAACTACATCGACATGCTCGACATGATGGGGAGCGAGGTTGTACACAGGGCTGCCATCCTCAAGGACGGGAAGATCGGCGGATCCATCGTGGCGGAGCACAGCTTCTCCGCTCTCGTGCGGGTCTATTCCGCACAGGGCATGCAGTCTCTGCTCTTCGACTTCGGATTCTCTCCCTGGGGGGTCAAGCATAACATGGAGACCTTGGAGATCGATCCGTAGGAGATTGCCGTGAGTGTTCTATCGCACGGCCATATGGACCATTTCGGAGGTATGGAGCAGGTGGCCAAAACCTTGGGCAGGAGGATCGATCTCGTGCTCCACCCCGCGGCATTCAGGAAGGGGAGGCATTTTAAGTTCGGCGAACTCAAGGTGTATATGCCCGGCTTTACAAGGGAAGATGTCGAAGGCTGGTTCCATGTCGTGAAGACGAGAGCACCGCTTGCCCTGCTGGGAGGACATGCGGCCTTTCTCGGTGAGGTCCCCAGGGTTACCCCGTTCGAGCAGGGCATTCCGTACGCCTTCTATGAAGAAGATGGAGCGGAGACAAAGGATAATATCGAGGACGATTCCGCCCTGGTCCTCCACCTGAGGGACAAAGGCCTCGTCGTGCTCACCGGATGCGCCCATTCCGGCGTGATCAACACGCTCCTCCATGCGCGCAAGACGACCGGCATGGAACAAGTGCATATGGTCATGGGCGGGTTCCACCTTGCCGGGCCGATGTTCGAACCCGTCATCGCTCCGACCATCGCTGCCCTCAAGGAGTTCGCTGCCGCCTATGTCATACCGACGCACTGTTCCGGAAGGAAGGCGATCTCGATCATGGAAAGCGACATGCCCGGCTTCCTCCTCAACATGTCAGGTACGAAGATGATTTTCACCGCATGATTCAGGGGCTTGCATCCATAGCAAGGCCGGCCAGGTATATCGGCGCAGAGGTAAACCAGGTCATCAAGGACCCGGGCGAAGTCAGGGTCCGCTTTGCCCTCGCCTTTCCCGACACCTATGAGATCGGGATGTCGCACGCCGGAATCAAGATCCTCTACCATATCTTGAACGCCATGCACGGCGTATGGGCCCAGCGGGTTTTTGCCCCCTGGCCTGACATGGCTGAATTTCTTGAACGCTCTGACACCCCCCTCTTCAGCCTTGAAGAAAAAAGGCCCGTTCATGATTTCGACGTGCTCGGCTTTTCCCTGATGTATGAGCTTTCCTACACCTCGGTC
>CAYGXB010000006.1:0-27952 GCA_964353605.1 uncultured Bacteriovoracaceae bacterium | reverse complement strand
ACGACATCCGCTTCGTGGAGGATGACTGGGAGTCTCCCACCTTAGGCGCATGGGGGTTGGGCTGGGAGGTCTGGCTCGACGGGATGGAGATCACGCAGTTCACCTACTTCCAGCAGGTGGGCGGCTACGACCTCGACCCGGTGTGCACCGAGATCACCTATGGGCTGGAACGCATCGCCATGTATCTGCAGGGCGTGGACAACGTATATGACATGCGCTGGAAAGATGACATCAAGTATGGCTATGTTCACCACACCTCCGAGGTGGAGTGGTCGACGTACAATTTCGAGATCGCCAGCGTTCCCATGCTGCTGCAGATGTTCTCCTTGTACGAGGAGGAGGCCAAGCGTGTGGCGGAGCGAGGCCTGTGCCTGCCGGTGTACGACATGTGCCTGAAGTGCTCGCACATCTTCAACCTCCTGGATGCGCGCAACGCGATCAGCATCACGGAGCGCACCACCTATATTGCGCGGGTGCGGGAGTTGGCCAAGCAGGCCGCCACGTTGTATCTTCAGCGCGGACAGAAGGGAGCGCCGTGATGTCTGACCTGCTCTTTGAGATCGGGAGCGAGGAGATACCCGCGGGATTCATCGTACCCGCCCTGGAATTCATGCGTGAGTATGCCCTCAAGGCCTTCAGGGATTTGAACCTCAAGCACGGCGAGCCGGAGATCTTCGGCACGCCGCGTCGGCTGACCTTGCGGGTGAAGGGGGTATCGGAGAAGCTCGAGGATCTCGTGGAGACCAAGATGGGGCCGCCGAAGAATGTCGCCTTTGGCGCGGATGGTAAGCCCACCAAGGCGGGGCTCGGGTTTGCCAAGACCATGGGCGTTGATATATCCTCTATCGGCCTGGCAGAGACGGAGAAGGGGACGTACCTGTGCCTGACGCGCATAATCCCGGGACGGCCGACAAAGGAGTTCCTGCTGGGGCTGCTCCAGGAGCTGATACTCAAGATCCCGTTCCCCAAGGCCATGCGCTGGTCGAACCCGGGGGTGACCTTCGCACGACCGGTACACTGGATCGTGGCGCTCTTCGGCGGCGAAGTGCTCGATGTGCGCTTCGGGAACATCACGGCCAAGAAGGTATCCTATGGAAACCGCTTCATGTCCCAGGGGCCAATAACCATCTCAGAGCCGGCAAAATACGAGGAGATCCTCGAACAGCACTTTGTGACTCCCTCCATCGAGAAGAGGAAACGTATCGTCTGGGAGGAACTCAAAAAGCGTGCGGCGGAGTACCAGGGGTTTGTACTCGATATGGAGCTCCTCGACGAGGTGGCGAACCTGCTCGAGTATCCCTACGTGATCGTGGGGGGCTTGAGTGAAACCTTTCTCAGGCTGCCGAAGGAGGTGCTTATCACGGTCATGAAGCACCACCAGCGCTATTTCCCCCTGTACGCCGACAGGGAAGGGACGACCTTAAAGCCGTACTTCTGCGCTGTGAGCAACATCGTTCCCAAGGATGACCAGGTCGTGCGGGCGGGCAACGAGCGCGTGCTCAAGGCCAGGCTCGACGACGGCAACTACTTCTTCCAGGAGGACAGCAAAGTGCCGCTGGCCGAGTATGCCCGACGGCTCAAGGACGTCATCTACCACAAGGAGCTGGGGACGTGTTGGGAGAAAGTAGAGCGGTTCACGCAGACTGCGTTATATCTTGCCGGCAGGCTCGCGCCGGAGAAGCAGGCCAAGGTGCAGCTCGCCTGCGAGCTCTGCAAGGGCGACCTCAACAGCCTCATGGTCTACGAGTTCCCCGAGCTGCAGGGGATCATGGGCCGGGAGTACGCCCTCAAACAAGGCGTCGACCCTGAAGTGGCGTTCGCCATCCACGAGCATTACCTGCCGGCCTCGGCCGATGACCGGCTGCCCTCCGGCGTGGTGGGCGACATCGTCGGCATGGCGGACCGCATCGACACCATCTGCGGCTGTTTTGCCATCGGGCTCATCCCGACCGGGACGTCGGATCCATATGCGCTTCGGCGGCAGACCATCGCGATCGAAAACATCATACTCGGCAAGGGCTACCACATCTCCATGCCTGCGCTCATCGACAGCGCACTGTCAGCCCTCGCGGGCAAGATCAAGCGATCTCCCGGCGAGATCAAGGCCGACGTGCTCGAGTTCTTCCGCTCGCGTTTCGTCTCCCTCCTACAGGGCCGGGGGATCGGCGGGGACGTGATCGAGGCCGTGATCTGGAGTTTCGATGACCCGATCGACACGTTCCAGCGGGCCGGCGCTATCGCTTCCATGAAGGGTGAGCCCTGGTTCGCTTTCATCTGCACGGCCTCCAAGCGGGTCGAGAACATCCTTAAGAAGGTGGAGCCCGGCGCCGAGATCACGGAGAGCCTCTTAGCCCAGGAGCAGGAGATCGCGCTCTATAAAAAGTTCAAGGAGATCGAGGGACCATTCATCAAACGAGCGGAGAAAGGCGAATACGCCGCGGCCCTGAAGCTCCTTTCCGGATTGAAGGAGCCTATCGACAGCTTCTTCGACAAGGTGCTGGTCATGACCGAGGATGTACACGTCCGTCGCAACCGGATCGCCCTGCTCAGCAGGCTCGTCGGCCTGTTCGGCCGGGTGGCGCGGTTCTCGTCCATAGCGCAGACATGATGCACGTCAGGGAAGGCATTCGCAGACGGCATGAAGACCTGAAGGAGGACATGCGGGATGCCTTCTCCATCGACGTCGACCGCATCCTGCATTCCCGGGCGTACACCGCTTACATCGACAAGACCCAGGTCTTTTACCTTGTGGGCCATCCCGGCATCTCCCACCGCGTCATCCACGTCCAGCTCCTCTCGCGCATCGCGCGCACCATCGGCCGGCGACTGGGCCTGAACGACGATCTCATCGAGGCCATCGCCATCGGGCACGACATCGGCCACCCGCCCTTCGGCCACGACGGCGAGGGCTACTTGAGTACGCTCTGCCTCCAGGCCGGCATCGGCATGTTCCGACACAACGTCCAGGGCATCCGCGCCCTGGAGACCATCGAGAAAAACGGCAGAGGGCTCAACCTGACCCTGCCCGTGCTGGATGGTATCCTCTGCCACAACGGCGAGATGACCGAGCTCGCCATCGCCCCCGACAAGGCCATCAGCTTCGAGGCCCTCGATGAGAAGATTGCGCTCGCTCTCCAGGGCGAAAACCCCTTCCCCGCCACCCTGGAGGGCTGTCTCGTGCGGGTCGCGGACACGGTGAGCTACATCGGCCGGGACATCGAGGACGCCATCACCTTGGACATCATAGCGCGGAGGGACATCCCCCGGGACATCGTCACCATCCTCGGCGACACGAACGGCAAGATCGTCTACCGCCTCGTCGACGACCTCATCACGCATTCCAGCCCGGAGAAAATTTCCTACTCGGCGCGTGTCTCCGGTACCCTCAAGGACCTCAAGTCCTTCAACTACGAGCGCATCTACCTGAATACGCACGTCAAGACCGAGTCAGAGAAGATCAAGACCATGTATGAGCTCGTCTTCAAGCGCCTGGTGGAGGACATCGTGGAAAAGGAGCCGCAATCTCCAATCTTTATCCAATTCCTTGCGCACATGGATAAGGACTATGCAACCAGCCATAATCCGCTGGAAATCGCGCGCGACTTCATCGCCGGCCTGACGGACTCCGCCTTCCTGAAACTCTTCCACGACCTCTACGTCCCGCGCATGCTTTAAAAAATCAATCCGCCCTGGAAACAGTCATCAATCTCCGGCAGAACCGGGAGTTTACCCAGAAGAATTACCCCCTGAATCTTCAGGGGGGCTAGACCCCGTAGATCCTTGTTCAGCCTCCCCATACCCATAGCCCGCAGGGGCATGGTCTCTGCATTCTGATGGGCCTTTATCCCCAGTTGACATCTCATCTTTTCCTGCCCATTATAAAGGGTAGATGTTCTTTGCTCCTGAGATAAACCGCTCTGCACCTGTGAGAGACGGAGTCTGCGCGCGCTATCCCGGTGTAAGATAAGGCCTAACCCGTTTGGAAGCGATCGCGGCAGAACGCGCCGCTTAAGTTTGAAGGCTCGGAATTTGTGGTACGAATTTCAGACGAAATAGGAGGGAAGAAGATGGAGAAGATGTCAAATCGGCTGGTGGCGGAGTTTATCGGGACCTTCTGGTTGGTGCTTGGGGGCTGCGGTAGCGCGGTTCTGGCGGCGGCCTTTCCCAATCTGGGGATTGGACTATTGGGCGTGGCACTGGCCTTCGGACTGACTGTTCTCACCATGGCTTTTGCCATAGGCCACATCTCGGGTTGTCACCTCAACCCGGCGGTTTCCTTCGGGCTTTGGGCGGGGGGCCGTTTCCCGGCAAAGGACCTCGCGCCTTACATCGTGGCGCAGGTACTGGGGGGCCTTGCCGGGGCGGGGATACTCTTCATCATTGCGAGCGGCAAGGCGGGTTTCGATATGGCGGCCGGTTTTGCCTCGAACGGCTACGGTGCGCATTCTCCCGGGGGATACTCGCTCGCTGCATGCCTGGTATCAGAAATCGTCATGACCTTCATGTTCCTCATGATCATCATGGGGGCAACGGATAAGCGTGCGCCGCAAGGATTCGCCCCGGTCGCTATCGGTCTCGGTTTGACGTTGATCCATTTGATCAGTATTCCGGTCACCAACACCTCGGTCAACCCGGCGCGCAGCACCGGCGTTGCCATTTTCGTGGGGGACTGGGCGGTCGCTCAGCTCTGGCTTTTCTGGGCGGCTCCTATCATTGGAGCCATCCTCGGCGGGATCGTATACCGTCTTCTCGAGAGAAGCAACGAATAGCACGCGATCAACCCTCTGTTCCTGCGGCCATCACTGAGGGAAGAACAGGGAATGTCCTCATGTATGAGCCCGCGTAGGATGGGTGGAGCATGTACTTACCCCACCCTACGCGGATTGTGGTGCTGGCACGGTTTTGAAGGCTTTGGCCTGGTTTGATGGTTTTCCTGTGGTTTTGGATGACCAGCACAGGCCAACCCCCATGCAACTGTATTTTCGTTGCCTTGCATGGAGAAGTATAAGAGAGGCAGATATGCATATCGACAAGGTAACCTTCCATCCCCATGCCTATCCGCAGCGCAAGACGTACCCCTTCAATCTGGATATCTTCAGCAACACCGAGAGCCTGCGCTTCGAAACGAACATCACCTTCTTCATCGGGGAAAATGGAACAGGCAAATCGACGCTCCTAAAGGCCATCACCAGGTGCTGCGGCATACACATATGGACCGAGTCCGACAGGAGCCGTTTCGATCGGAATCCTTATGAAGAAGAGTTGTACAGGTATATAGACGTCGAGTGGGTGAACGGGAAGAAACCGGGGGCATATTTCTCTTCGGAAACCTACCAGCATATGACCCAGATCATCGATGAATGGGCCTGTTCGGATCCAAAGCTGTTGGCATACTTCGGGGGGAAATCCTTGGTATCGCAGTCTCACGGCGAGTCGTTCATGTCCTTTTTCAAATCGCGCTACAAGATCGAGGGCATCTACTTTCTGGATGAGCCGGAGACGGCGCTTTCGCCCAAAAGACAAATCGAATTCTTAAACTTGCTCACAGATTTGAGCGGCGATGGCCACGCCCAGTTCGTCATTGCCACCCACTCGCCGATCCTGTTGAGCTGCCCCAATTCCCTGATCGTTTCCTTCGATCATGCAAAGCTGCACAAGATCGCATATGAAAAGACCGATTATTATCTGATCTATAGGGATTTTCTGCTCCATCGGGACAAATATCTCGCCGAAAGAAAATAGAATCTCATACCATTTGCAGGTGCTGGATTCCGCGTATGTACCGCGCATACTCGATCAGGTGGGAGATGGCCCGGAAGCCCAGTTCCGGCTGTTCGATGTAGGGTATCCCATGCCGATCATAGTACTCCCGGGCATAGTCGCTCATCTCCTTGAATGTAATGGCTACCAGGGGCTTGGCTGATGCGCGCAGGAGCGGGAGAAAGTACTCGTTGAGCATATGGGAGAAGCTGTCGTCCGGGTGCGTCGGGGGGATGCTCAGGGGGGCGATGATGTCGAGGTTCGGGTCGCTCGCGAAGATCGAGATGACCTTGTCTAGTCCGTGCAGGAAGCCGCCGGTCACATCGAGGGGGTTGTCGGGCTGGGCATACTTCGGAAGCACGGCCTTGAGCTGTGCGATCGTCTCCGGATCCAATGCGGGGAGCGCAATGCCGTGCTTGGCGCATAGATCGGCATACAGCCCGCACAGCCCGCCCGAGACGGTGCATATGCCGAGCCCCTCCCCGGCGGGCAATGGGCAGCGGGCAAAGAGAGCGGCCGTCTCGACCAGCTCTTCAATCGAATCCACGCGGATGAGCCCCCGCTGCCGGAAAAAACCGTCCAGCACCTGATCATTGCCGGCCAGGGCGCCGGTATGCGACTGGGCGGCCTGGACGCCTTGGGCTGAACGTCCCACCTTGATCAGGATGATGGGGATCCGCCTGCGGGCCGCCTCCATGGCCACCCGTTGGAGTTGGGGAATGTTCCGAAACCCTTCGAAAAAACCCGTGATCACTCGGGTATGCCCTTCATGGAGGGTATTCCAGGCAGTCTTCGGCGGTGAGCAGCGCCTCGTTGCCCGTGGTCACATACAGGGAGATCCCCAGGGATTTCCCGAGGAGCTTGGTGACCATCGCCTCACTGGTTGCCCCGCTCTGGGCAACCACGCCGATCGCTCCGAGGGTCGGTTTTCCTTCCACCGCTCCGCCGGCGAACACCCCTGTCTGCGCGGAAGGATGTATGAACCCGAGGCAGTTGGGACCCAACAGCAGGATATCGTGCTCCCGGCAATAGTCTACGAGTTCGCGCTGTTTGCGCTTGCCCTCCTCGCCTGTTTCTGCATAGCCGGAGGTCAGGAGGAGCACATTGGCGATGCCCCGCTCCTTGAGCTGCCGCAAGGCATCCGGAACGAGCGCGGCCTTCACCATGATGGCTGCAAAATCGATGGTGTCTGCGGGCAGCTCGGCAATGCTCGGGTACGTCTTGAGACCGAAAAGTTCCTCGGCGTTCGGGTTGACCGGGTAGAAGCGGACGTCGAATCCCGCCTGGGCAACGTTTTCTAAGACATTGCGAAACCAGTTGTTTTTCGCGCTGGCCCCGACCACGGCAATGTGGCGCGGTGCGAAAAAGCGCTCCAGGCGTTGCTGCATGTAAGCTTCCATAGGTACTCCATTCGCGTGCAATACAAACCTATTAGACACCATGCCCCGCTCGGTCATGTCAAGAGGAAAAGGGCTGTGCTCTGTCCGGGATGTAGCGCATAAGGTTGAAAATCCGCGAGAACTGAAACTGGGTTGCTGACTTGGATTTTGCTTGCAGAACAATCTGTGGTAATGACACGCCCATGAGAGTGGCGATCATCGGTTCCGGAAGAAATCGGAACGGGATAGGGGAGTATATCGGGAAATACTTCCACAAGCATGGCGCACAGGTCGTTGCCGTGCTTGGTCGTTCCGAACAATCGATTGCCAAGGCGGCGGCAGCCCTGAAGCAATACGGGATCGAAGCAGCTGCGCATACCGCATTCGACAAGGTGATGGAAAACCACGCGCCTTTGGCGGTGGTCATCGCGTCGCCGACATCCACACACGCCGGGTATATCGAACAGTGCCTTGCGGCAGGTGTGCACGTCTTTTGCGACAAGCCGTTCATCTCGCCCGATGCGGACGATATCGCGGGGTTGCTGGAAAGCGTTTTTCACAGGGCGCAGGTTGCCAACCTGAAAGTGGCCATGAATTCCCAGTGGCCTTTTTCGATTCCCTTCTATGAGGACCTGTGCGGAAAAGTGAATCCATCGGAGGCCGAAACGTTTTTCATCCGTCTGTCTCCCGTAGTGGCGGGCCGAGAGATGATCGCAGATTCCGTACCCCATGCCCTGAGTATCCTGTATGCTGTGCTCGGGGATGGGGAGATCCTCGATCTCGATCTCGAACAGCACGCGCAAGGACTCAATATCTCCTTCCCGTACCGGACGCGCGAGACACTATGCAGCGTGATGATCTCCCTGGTAAGAGAGACTAATCAACCCCGCAGCTTTGCATTCGGATTCAACAGCCGCATCGTGACCAGGGAGATCGATATGGGCTCCTATGCGATCTTTTTCAGATATGGCAAACAAATCCTGCGCATACCGGATCCACTCGATCTGTCCGTGCAGGATTTCATCTCGGCCCTTCGGGATAGCCGTGATCCGCACATAGGACCATCCCACATCGCACGCACGACGATCCTGTTGCAACAAATATATGCTTTCGGGGGAGAAGAGGGTACATGGAAAGATTAGAGCAAAAGGAACATGATTTCGGTACGAAACTGCGGCAAGACTCAGTGATCGGAAATCTTCATGAGTTTATTGCCTGGCAGAGGAAGCTCCGCAAGTCCAAGGGCGCCGCTCGGTTCCCTCGCCGCGGACCGATATCGATCAATATCGACCTGACAGCGGCCTGCAATTTCGCCTGCCCGCATTGTGTCGATTCAAAGCTCATCTTTACGAGGGAGCAGCTCACCCTCGAGAACATCAGGCCCAGCATCGATACGCTGGTGGACAACGGACTCTTGTCCGTGATCGTCATCGGCGGGGGTGAGCCGACCCTGCACAAGGACTTTGAAGGCATCGTCCGACTCTTGAAGGCCAGAAGGCTTGAGGTCGGTATTGCTACCAACGGATCGCAACTGGCCAAGATCTCCCGGATTGCAGATGTGCTGGAAGAAGGGGATTGGGTAAGGCTCTCGCTCGATGCAGGCAGCGAGGAAACCTTCTTCAAGTCCCACCGGCCCAGAGGGAATGTGCACCTCGAGCGGATATTGAAGGATGCGCGCGCGCTCAAAGAGAAAAACCCGTGCATTACCCTGGGATATTCCTTTGTCATCGTATGGAGGGGGATCGTGGTCAACGGCCATGAGCTCTGCCCCAACATCGATGAAATGGCGGGAGCGGTCGAACTGGCACAAACATACGCTTTCGATTACGTTTCGTTCAAACCCTGCCTGGTCCGCCTGGAAGGATCGCAGAAGGAATCCCTTTTGGTCGGGCCCGACAGCAGGCGGGAGGATGGGATCATACGGGACATCCGGCAGCACCTGCACAAAGCAAAGGAGGCAGGCGCGGGCAGGATCAAGATCCTGGAAAGCGTGAACCTTCAGGCCATGCTGGAAAAGCGGGTCCAGGAACTCAAGCGACAACCCCGGGTCTGCCACGCGCAGTTCTTCAGAACCGTGCTCGCCCCGGCAGGGATTTTTCATTGCCCTGCCTTGCGGGGGGTGGCAAAGGGCAAGATAGCTGAAAACGACGGCTATGCAGGAGATAAACAGTTCGCAATGACCCAGTCCAATCTGGAACAATCGATACAGGCCTTTGATGCCGCACAGGAATGCAGCGAGGTGGCCTGTTTCTATCACCACATGAACTGGTGGATTGAGAACTTCATCCAATCCGACAAAGATGTGGGGGAGATCGGACGGGTGGAGGACAACAATTTCTTTCTATGAACGCCCGCAGTATGAACACTATAGGCATCATCCACCTGAATCAGATCGGAGACCTCGTTTTTTCCCTGCCACTCCTCAAGGCCCTTCGCAATAATTTCCCCCAGGCCGAGATACATTCGATCGTCAAGCCCAACCTGAAGGAGCTGCTCTCCGGTTCAGCGTATGTCGATCATATCTTGCCGCGGGGGAGCGGTTTGTCCGCACATCTAGAGCTTATAAGAACCTTGCGCAGGAACCGCTACGATCTCCTCATATGCCTTGCCCGATCGGAGGAAGGTTTTATGCTGACAGCCTTGAGCAAGGCCGTGATCAAGGCTGGCTTCACGCATTTCCCGTGGGACCTATTTCTGGATGTCAAAGAGACCATTGAGGGGCACAATTGCTGGTATAACAATGCCAAGCTGCTGCGGAAGCTTGATGTCGAGATCACGCAAGACAATTATGTGGGCCTCCTGCCCATTGACGGCGAAGAGCGCACGCGGACGCTGCCGGATAGATACGTCGTCATTTCTCCGGGGGCATCTAGGCGGAGGCTGATCAAGGCCTGGGACGAGGAAAAGTTTGCCGAGCTGATCATCCTGCTCCACGCACAGTATGCCCTCGCCCCGCTCCTGGTTGGCGGCAAGGACACGGAGGAATGCAACGCGATGATCATCCGGCAAGTGCGCGGGGATGACCGGGGAGGCCGGATGGGGATCGTCGATCTGTCCGGCAAGATCGGCCTACAAGAGCTGGTCTCCATCCTCAGGGGTGCGACCCTCTTCGTCGGTATTGATTCGGGCGTCATGCACCTGGCCTCTGCCGTAGATATCCCTGTGGTCTGCCTGTTCGGCCCCACCGATCCGTTCTATGTGGGGCCCCAGAATGAAAAAAGCATGGTGGTGCGGCACGAGATGGAATGCGCCCCCTGTTATGTAAAACCCTCTTGCACCGATTATGCCTGCATGCGAAAGCTGGACGTGGCCCGGGTGATGGAGGCCTGCACGCTGCTCCTGGCCGATACGGCCCGCTGATTCTGGAGCGTCCGGGCATGATGAAACAGGAAAACCGCTGGGGAGTGGGCGGGTGATGGAAATGACGCACCATTTTCGTACGAGGGATGAAGCGCGCAAGAGGACCATGGACACCTTCAGATCCCTTTATAGCGATCATCAGTGGGAACTCGTTCAAGCGCGCTCCGAGAGGTCAATCCGGAGTGTCTACCGGCTCGTCAAGGGTGGCACGCCTGCATTCTATATCAAGATCTACGCCCCGCAATCGCCCCTGCAGAAGCTGGGAAACCTCATCAAGCCGAGGACTCTCACTGAAGCCAAGATGCTGAGGAGCTTGAAGGCCGCGGGCATCCCTGTCCCTGAGGTGCATGCGCATGTGATCCACGGGTGCGCCTCCGCACTCGTCACGAAGGCCGTTGACCCTGCACGGGGGCTTGCGGAGGTTGAGGAAGCACGGCAGGCGGCCATCATGCTGGACATGGCCGTGCTGCTCCTGCAGAAAGGCTACGCCCATACGGATATGCACCACGGCAATATCATCCTCGACAGCAAGGGACAGCCTTGCATCATCGATGCATATGAGATCGTGCGGAAGCGGAAGATAAAGAAGGTGCACGTGATAGACCTTCTCGCCCAGGTGGATAATGTATATCATATCCCCGGAGGTGAACTTGCCGCGCGTCTCGACCGGCTCCCCTTGGCCGGTGATCAACGTGCGCTCATCAGGAGGATCAAGGCCAGATCCGCGGCCATGCGGAGGCTCAGGGTGAGAAGATGGGTGAGGAGAACCTTGCGCCAGGGGAGCTTTGCGCGGAAGAAAGAGGCTAAAGATTATACGGCCTTTGTGAACAGGCGTTATGCCCTCGATCTGGATGATCTGATCGCCCGGCACCGTTCGCTGGGAGCATCACGATCCCCATCTCGCGGCCTCCAGAGGGAGGCAACGGAGACCTGCATCGACGGGTTCAGGGTGGTATCCTACCCGCGGGCCATGCCCTTTTCGAAACCCTTTGCCGTACGAGCCTGGGGAGGACTGCTCACGCTCGCCTTCAACAGTATTCCGGTCCCCGATCCCGTGGCGGTCGTGGTGTTCAAGGACAAGCACAGCATCCTCATCACCGAAGCCTTGAGAGAACCCAGCCTGAAGACATTCCTCTCCCAGGCATATGCTGGGTTGGATTCCAGGCAAAAGAGGGAGTTGGCTGCCGCGCTTGGCAAGGACATCGGCAACATACATGCAAGCAATATCTGCCCGGCAAACCTCACGGCCGACTCTATCACGGTAGCTCAAGACCCGCTCAAGCTCACTTTCCTTGCGGTGGACCAGATTAAACAGAGGAAAACGCTCACGCAGAGAAAAAGGCTCGCCCAACTTGCAAAGCTCTCTGCGAGTATCTCTGTCCCGGTGAGCCGCTCCCTCAGGATGACTTTCATGAAGGCCTATGCCAGGATGCTCGGTGACGACGTGCGAGAAATATGCAGGATATGGTCAGCTCATCCATAGAGCGTTGCAATCAATTTCCGAATAAAAAAGCTCAATCCCCCCGACCCCCCTTGGTCTCAGGAGAGGCCAAGGATCCGCCGGTCATAGTGAAACGTAGCGCTTCTCTCCGCGCTCCGCTGTGACCGGCGGATGTCTAATTCCCCAGAAGAGTCGGGGAAAACGCCCGGAAACTCCTCAAGATCTGATACCCTTGCCCATCGTTTCATGCATGCCTTCGGCGCATTTAATTTCGCTACTCGCAAAAATGGCGGCTGAAGCGAGGGACGAGGGGGCTCCCCATGGTGCAGAATCCCCATAGTTTCAAAATGATCAGAATGTCTGTGAGTTCCCATGGACGCAAAAATCTGGTAATGGTACCCGGAGTAAGGACACCTGGAAAGGAGTGGAGATGGATGTCATAAAGATCATGCCATGTCTTGACATGAAGGATGGCCGGGTGGTGAAAGGGGTGCATTTCGTCGATCTGAAAGATGCCGGCGATCCGGTTGAGCATGCCAGGTTCTACCAGGAGGAAGGTGCTGACGAACTGGCCATGCTGGACATCGCCGCCACCGTGGAAAACCGGAAGACAAGGCTCGCATGGGTGAAGAATGTCTCCTCGGTGCTTTCCATCCCCCTCACCGTGGGCGGCGGGATAGCTTCCCTCGAGGATATCGAGTTCGTGCTCGCCGCCGGGGCAAACAAGGTCTCGATGAACACGGCAGCGGTCAAGAACCCGGACCTCATCTGCGCGGCAGCCGGAAAGTTCGGGTCGGAAAGGATTACGGTCGCCATTGATGCCCGCAGGAATCCAGCCATGCCCTCCGGGTTTGAACTCGTCATATCAGGAGGCAATACGCCTGTGGGCAAAGACGCGGTGGTATGGGCCAGGCAGTGCGAGGAGCTCGGGGCGGGCTGCCTCCTCCCCACCAGCATGGATGGCGATGGCACGCAACAGGGGTTCGATCTATCGTTCACCAGGGCCATTGCAGATGCGGTAAGCCTCCCGGTAGTCGCTTCCGGCGGTGCGGGCAAGGTTGAGGATTTCTACCGGGCTGTAGCGGAAGGGGGGGCGCAGATCGTCCTGGCGGCCTCGGTCTTTCACTTCCGAATCCTGTGCATCCGCGAAGTGAAGGAGTACCTGCGGGGCAAGGGACTCCAGGTGAATCTATAACCATCTTTGCGAGACGATTGGTGCTGTCTCTTGCCTGAGGACTAAAGCATGAAACTCCTCATCCGCGGCGGAAGCATTGCAGCCGGCTTTGGCGTCGCCAGGGGTTATGTGGATATCCTTAAGGATCATTATGCACCCCGGGGGGTGGAGATCATCAACCGCTCGCAGGCGCGAGCGACCTCGTTCGATGGCATAGATAATTTTTACGAGGACATCGATCCCTACCAGCCGGAACTCCTCATGCTACATTTCGGCATCGATGATGCGTACTTCCCGGTTTACCGATCCGAATTCAAGGAGAACCTCGTGCAGATCGTGCGGCTGGCCAGGAAACGATTCGATCCTGCCATTCTCCTGCCGACCTCGCACACCTTCGAAAACCCCTATGATATGGATGCGGTGAATATCTACTACCGAACCATCCGTGAGGTGGCCGACGATCTTGCGTGCGAGATGATCCCCGTGCATACCTACTGGGCAGGATATCTTGCAGATAGGGGATGCTCCCCTGCCGATTTCGTACAGCTGGATGTGCGCTACCCCAATGAAAAGGGGCACGCGATCTTTGCCCAAGCCATCATGCAGAGGTTGGACAGGATCTTGCCCGCGCTTCGCCCGGCATAAATGAACCGTTGCTTTAGGAAGCGCATATGCTTTATACTTACAACCCTACCCAGCACAGGCATTTCCAAGACGAGGGGTGATCATGATACAAGATCAGCAGATCATAGATGTCTGGATGCAACACCCGAATCTGCATTTTATCAACCATCCTATGTTCGCATCGCTGCGTCACTGGATGGGCATGGACCATGTGAGCGAGGATATCCCCGTTGCCTTCACCCTCGCCGCCATGGATCAGGGACAGGTGCACAAGGGCTTGCTATGTTCCTGGTGGGGGCCGCAAGGTCCGCTCATCACGAACGAAGAGGTCGCTTCCCTAGTAAAACAACACCCGGACCGTTTCGTAGGTATTGCCTCCGTTGATCTCTATAAACCCATGCATGCCGTCCGTGAGCTCCGGCGGTGCATAAAAGAATTGGGATTTTGCGGTTTGAGGATCGTGCAATGGTTGTGGAACCTGCCGCCCAACGATCGGCGCTACTATCCGCTTTATGCGGAGTGTATCGAGCTGGGGATTCCGGTATGCCTCCAAGTGGGGCATACGGGCCCATTGTGCCCTTCCGAGCCGGGCCGCCCGATTCCTTATATCGATGAGGTTGCGCTTGATTTCCCCGAATTATCAATCGTCTGCGGCCATATCGGATATCCCTGGACGACGGAAATGATCGCCGTGGCCACGAAGTATCCCAACGTCTATATCGACACATCGGCATATGTCGCCAAGCGCTATCCTTCTGAACTGGTGAATTATTTAAGTAAGAACGGCCGCACCAAGATCATGTTCGGCACGAACTACCCCATGCTCACTGCCTCGCGCTGCCTTGAAGGGCTCCCTGCATTGAACCTCGATGACGAGTGTCTGAGCCTTTTCCTCTCCGGCAACGCCCGCCGGGTATTCAAGCTGAGCTGAGAGGGTCCTTGGGATGCATCGTACACGTTTGAATGCAACTTAGTATCACAGAGCCGTCGCCGTCAGAGGTGCCGCTGCATCCAGATGGTGTCGAAGTCCTCGCCGAATTTCCTCCCCACGCCCTTGAACCTGCCGCACTCCTCGAATCCATGCTTACGATGGAATGCAAGGCTATCCCCGTTGCGGGATGATATGTTTGCCAGGAGGCAATCCACCCCCAGACACCGGGCTCCCTCGATAAGGTTTTCGAGCAGGGCACTGCCGATCCCTCTCCGGATGTGTGCGGGGTGAATGAAGTATGTTATTTCGGCCGTCCGTCTGAAGGTGCTCAGGGGATGGTACGGATGGAGGAAGGCGAAGCCGACGACGTCGCCCGGCCCGGCCTTCGCCACCACCGCCCGGCATCCCCTTGCCATCCCCAGGAAAAGATCGAAGAACGCATAGCCGACCTCGGCCTCGGGATACGCCGCGAAGCTGTTCGCGATGTAGTGATTGAAGATGTCGATGACCGGTTCCCGGTGCATCTCCGTCAGGGGCTCAAGGCTATAGCTCATGCTCGTCATCCTCGCCGTCACGCTCCAGAGCAAGTCCGGTCAACATCCATGCAGTTCGATTGACGGGTGGCTGCTCTTGATGTCGGCAATGAATTCGTGAAATGCATCGAACTGATTGATGAGCCTGAGCTTCCCTCTGCGGAGCTTGACGATCAGGAACCCCAACTGGGTGGGATCCGGTTTGATCGATACGATATCGGCAGCAGAGATGCGTCGCGTACGGAGGAGGCTTTTGAACGCGATCTCGGTATGCTCCTGCACCTGGATTTTATAAGGGATCGTCAGCACCCAATACCAGGGCAGGATCATGATGCCCAGCCAGGCTACGGCAATGAGCGGCGGCGGTACATTCTCGCCGGTGGACGTGGTCGTAAACCATACGAGCACGAAACCGATAGCCGTCAAGAGGACAATGATGCAAAGAATCATGACCTTGAAAAAAAGCGGCAGGAACAAGTGATAGGTTTTCGGCTCCATGCCAAATCTCCATTCTCTATCTCATATGACTTTTGACATCAATTTCGCGATAAAGTCAAAACAAAAGTCCGCATCCCCCCCCAGATACTGTCGCTCACCCTCCGGTCAGCCTTGAGAAAGTCCCCGTTCGCTTTTGATAGATTGTAGAGCGGAGTTTCGCCTACAGCCCTTCTGCAGGGTAAATGCTGTCTACGATGTCCTTTTCTCATAGACCCTCGGCACGGCCAGGATGATGGTTAGCTTCTTCGTCTGTATATCCTCGACGATGGCGTTGAAGTCCTCGACGTAATGGGTGGTGATGCCCTTCCTTATGCCGCCGAAGTGCCAAGCGACCCGTTCAGGGACGTGGCACAGGGGAGGAACGGCATGGTCACCGCGCCGATGCATATGATGCCAATATCAGCGATAATCCACTCGAGCCTGTTCTGGCTTAAGAGGGAAACGCGGTCCCTCTTTCTTACGCCGAGGATGTAGAGTCCAAAACCCACGGCCTTGGCGCGCTCGAAGTACTCTTCCCAGGAGATCCCCTGCCAAACATTGTTGAGTCTCTTCTCCACGGCAAGCCTTTTCCCATATTTCTTTACGGTCGTTCTGAATGTGATGGCCATATTCTTTTCCGTACCCGTCTCTCCTTTTTGTCTCATGCCTCTCAGCTCTGCCCATCCTCCTGCCAGCGGCTAAGCAGATTAGGGGAACAGGCTCAGCCGGTGATGGATAGAGCAGAGGGGGGCTTAGTCATCGATCTCGAAGTAGGGGAGGTCCGTGAAGCTGCCCGTTCTCTGTTCAGCCCATACCGCTTTGACCCGCATGCCGGGTTTTACGCGGTCGATATCCGCGGGCTTGAGTTCATGGGCAAAGGATTCCCCAGGGGATGCTCCATCCAGGACCATGAAAACCCCTCCATAGGGGGTTTGACGCACCTTGCCGGTCAATGGGTCAGGGCTTGCATAGTAGACCACGTCGACCAAAACGACGGTGGCCTTCGGCCCGACTTCGATAAACTCATCCGCGCGCACCCGGCAGACTGCGCATATCTCTCGCGGGGGAATCTGCGTTCTGCCGCAGAGCGGACATTGCGATGCGTATAGTTTCTTCTCCTTCAGGCCGGCAAACCACTTGCCCATATGCGGTCCGGTTGCGAAACGTTGATTAATGGATGTGACGCACTTCAGGGATATGAGCTCCTCGCCCTGCTTCTCCTCGCCCGGCAGCTCGTATTTCTTGAAGAGCTTTGCAGTTGCTCCGGCCGCAGACATATCGCCATCGATCCGAACCTTGCCTGAACTAAAGGCCGTTGCACCATCGAGTTTCCCAAGGTTGAGATCGACAAAGACCTCGGCATCCATGCGCATGACAACAGTGCAACCGGCATTCACCCCTTTCTTGACAATGCAGGTCTTGTCCCTTATGGAGATGGTCCACCTACCGCCGCCTTCGCCGGAGAGGTCATAGCCTATCCGCATGTCAACGCCTTCGGCCTTGTCCGGGCGGAACCGCTCCACCATGGACTCCACAATGGTGTGCGCCCTGACACTAAGGTAAAACTTCTCGAACGCCTTGGGAAGGACATTCCCGAGTATGGTCAGATCGCCGGAGACCTTGAGTTTGCCGGAGGAAAATGCCTCACCCGAGTCAACCTTGCCAAGCGCACCACCCACAAAGGACTCCGCATCCGCAGAAAGGATGACCGAGCACTTGGGCATTGCATCCTCGATCCGCACAACCTTGAGAACGGCATCCTTGATCGTGACGACCCATTTCCCTCCGCCCTCTCCAGAGATATCATAGCCTATGGTGACAGCAACCCCCTGCACGCCATCGGGACGGAACCTTTCCGGCATGGTATTGAAGATATCTTCTACCGTTGAGCCAAAATATTCTTTCATGGAACCCTCCTTCCTCTTCACATTTTCGCATGCATGCTGGGGTGTTGATCATCCTGCCGCTCCATAACCACCACTGCTTCGCCTCACGAGGGAAGGGATTATGGAATCCTCCAATAGTGCTGCCCTTGTTCTGATCATGATGACCATGATTCCCGGTGGGATGATTTTTCTTTGTTTTACCGACATGGGTTTCGAAATCAAGAACAGCCGGGGGTCGGTTTCCAGTGGGACCACCTTTCGACGGGATGATTCTTCAAAGGATAGTTTTCCTGTCCAGGATTCCTCCCTTCTCCCAACCCCTGTGATACATCAGGGACTGCACGCATATATCCTGTGAGCACCTATCATGAGCAGATCAAAAAACATGACAGCTCTGTTCATCAGGGAAAGATGATCCTTGTCCTCCTCCCCTTGCATCACTGTCGACAATCCCGTATCGCCCTTGGCGATTTGAGTCTCTCTCAGAAGCATAGGTGTCAGCCGTGATGAGTAAAGGGTGCATGTGGAATGAAGTGGTTTATGCACTTTCCCGACCCATTTTCCCTCAAGCTTCTTCTTTCGAGAACACTGTGCTTATATCAAGCGAGGGCTGTTCTTACAACAAGTTTGCAGGTCTCTTGTCCAAGGACAGTCAAAAGGACAAGTACAGCAAAATAGAAAGTGTGGCGTGTAAACACCACATCACTTATAGGAAGCAATACTCTGAATGTCTGAATGGCCTTTAGAGATCTCCTGAGAGGCTGTCGAAAAACTCCAGTAAGCTCAAGAACCATCAAATTTGGACCATCAAAACAAAAGCCCCGATCAAAAAACTCCCAACGTAGGGCATTCTACGAGGTCGTTTTTTTGTCACTTTTCATCCTTTGAGTTTTTCGACAGTCTCTGATGAAATATTCAATACAGACAGACTACAGATTACCTCAAGGAATATGGGCTTTCTCTGATGCCATATTTGTTCAGAGATCATACCTACGTAAAGCTGTCTTGCAGTTCATATGACCCTGCCGGGGTCGCATCTTTGCCTCCCCCCAAAGTCAATAATCAAGACCGGGCACCTCGAGTTCTGGGCACCTCTAGTTCTGTTGCAAGCTTAAAATGAATGAAATGTGGCTCGTTGATTGGTTTCCCGGGCCGTTTCAGATTAAATCAAGGAGGGGCTTACGGCTTAACCAAAGGCAAATTGTCCTCAGTTCTAGGTTTGCGGGAGGTCGCAAGATGAGATCCCCGAAACTCCTGTTAAACCAATTACAAGTTTCTCAAATTGTTGGGGCAAAGACCTCCAAAGATTTGCTGGGGTTACCTGCTTCACGTAAAACACCTGAACCTCCTGAAGAAAAAACGAATTGTTTCTTTCACTCTTCAGAGCAAGAGAATCAACGTTTCCACGATTGTGGAAAAAATCTTCTGGCAAAGGATACTCTCCTGTTTGCCTCCATGAGTTGAGCCCCGGCGCTTGTGAAAAACCCAGAATCAGATGAAGTGTATCTTTATGAGGAAAATGACAGTCAGGAGACTGCAGCGGATATTCTCACCTCGACCTTGTGTTCCCGGTGGTCGTCAACAAGGGGGATCGCCTTGTCTTGTTGATCGAGTCCATCTACTTCCACACGCATCTCGCCGGTTACATCGTGTGTTTGCCGGACGATGATGTGATAGACCGTCTCCCGATACCGGTAGTGGACCTTGAATGTCTCCCAACCCTTCACGGGGAGGCACGGGGCAAAACGCAGTTTGTCCACGTCAAGTTTAAGGCCCAGGAGCGATTCCACGATCAGCCGGTACATCCAGGCAGCCGAGCCCGTGTACCACGTCCAGCCACCGCGACCGGTATGCGGGAAAAGCGCATAGACATCGGCAGCGACAACATACGGTTCGACTTTATAGGTGCTGACTTCCTCGGGGGACCTGGCATGATTTATCGGATTGATCATGGCAAGCAGTTCCCAAGCGCGAGGGCGCTCGCCTAACGCGGCGAATGCCATGGTCGCCCAGATTGCCCCATGAGTGTACTGCCCGCCATTCTCTCTCACACCCGGGACGTATCCTTTTATGTAGCCCGGATTCAACTCCGACTTGTCGAGGGGCGGGTACAGGAGTCGGATCAGTGAATGCTCCCTGTCAATGAGCTGCTTATCAAGCGCTTCCATGGCCATGCGTGAGCGCTTTGCACCTCCCGCCCCGGAGAGAACGGACCAGCTTTGCGCAATAGAATCGATAGAGCATTCAGGGTTGCTCGCCGATCCAAGCGGCGTTCCATCGTCAAAGTATGCGCGGCAATACCACTCGCCATCCCAGCCGTTCTGCTCGATATTTTCACGCAGCGCAGCCGCACCCTGAAGGCAGCGTTCGGCAAAGGACAGGTCGAGAGTCCTGCGGGCAACCTCACTGAACTGCATAAGCACATCATACAGGAAAAAGGCCAGCCAGACACTTTCACCTTTGCCGTGTTCGCCCACAAGGTTCATACCGTCATTCCAGTCACCGGAACCGATGAGTGGCAGGCCATGCTCACCAAAATTGAGGCCTTTGACGATGGCCCGGACACAGTGTTCGTACAGACCGGCAACGTCCCCGGAGTGTGCCGGCAGATCGTAATAGGAGTCCTCGTCTGTGTTTACCGGACGGCCTTCTATGAAGTTGACGGGTTCATCCAGCACACCGGTATCACCGGTGCTCAGAACGTAACGGCAGGTAGCCATAACGAGCCAGAGAAAATCGTCCGAACAATGTGTGCGCACACCCCGGCCAAACGGAGGATGCCACCAATGCTGAACATCTCCCTCCTTAAACTGGCGGGCCGCGCAAAGGAGGAGATGCTCGCGCACCAGGTGCGGTTGGGTGTGGATGAGTGCCATCACGTCCTGCAACTGGTCGCGGAAACCGAATGCGCCCCCCGACTGGTAATAACCGCTCCGTGCCCAGAGGCGGCATGCCAGGGTCTGATACAAAAGCCAGCCGTTGGCCATGATGTTCACAGCCATGTCAGGTGTTTCCACCTGTACCGCACCGTGCGTGTGGTTCCAGTACTGCCAAACCGTTTCAAGCTCGCCGCGCGCGGCTGCAGAACCACGGAAGCGATGAACCAGGTTAACAGCGTCATTGGTATCTCGCCCTGTGCCAAGCCTGAAGATGATCTCACGCTCCTGACCGTCTGCGAGCTCGAAGGGAACCTGGATGGTGGCGCAGGGATCGAGGGCAGCCCCTACTTTGTTGGAAAGCCGTGTCCGCCTTAGGGCAGCCGGATTCCTGAGCGTGCCGTTGCGCCCGATGAACTCCGCTCGATCGCCGCTTACGGTCCTGGTCACATCATCCACATCGAAGAAGGCGATCCGGCCGGAGAACTCAGAGTTGTAAGAGTTCCGCGCAAACAGGGCGCCGCTGGTCGGGTCGATCTCGGTAATCACATGCATGGCCGATTTCGGCCGCAGGTCTCCGAGCACCCACTCAACATAACCCGTCACAGAGAGCCGGCGGCTTCGGCCTGACTCGTTTCGCACTTTGAGTACGGTGAACTTGACCGGTGCGTCCAGTGCCACGTAAACCCACACCTCTGAGCGGATGCCGCGCTCCGTATGCTCGAAGACGCTGTAGCCGAACCCGTGCCGGGTGACGTAAGGCATGGCCCCTTGGCTGGGCAGCGGCATGGGCGACCAGAAGTGGCCGCGCTCTTCATCACGAAGGTAAAACGCTTCTCCGCTTGAGTCGCCCACGGGATCGTTGTTCCACGGAGTGAGGCGGAACTCGTGGGCATTTTCGCTCCAGGTGTAGGCAAGCCCGCTCTCTGAGATGATGGTCCCAAAGTGCGGATTAGCCAGCACATTCACCCACGGCGCCGGTGTCACCTGATCTTGCGCTGTCGTAATTACGTACTCTTTCCCGTCAGGGGTGAATCCTCCGATCCCGTTGAAGAAGATCAGATCATGGCGTGGCAACGCGGCTACTACCTTTGGTTCGGGGCGGTGTGTTCGGGTCGGATTAAGATGCGGCAAGGCTACTTCGACAATGCCTCGCCGGTAGAGCTGCTCCGCCAGGGCCCCCCGGCTGTCGGTGATGATGGCGCGGGCGACCGTTTGGAAGAGAATGCGGTCTTCGCTCGATATCTGCTCAGTGAGCCTTACAAAGATGCCTCCCGGCCGATCCGTCACGTTGACTTCGATGCCTGCGGCAATGAGCCCCATGATCTGGTCGTGCAGAAGTTGCCGGTAACCGGCGTGATCTTCGTTCCAGATCACGAGGTCCACGGTCAGTCCTTTTAAACGCCAGTACGCGTGTGCCTGGACGAGTTGGCGTACCAGTTCAATATTGGATGGTTCTTTGATCTGCAGCAGCACAATGGGCAAATCCCCTGAAATGGCATAGCCCCAGAGGCCGGATTGCCCGCGATTGTTCTTGATGAGGAGGCTCGGGTCGGCGCGCAGCGACGAATTGGCATAGATTACGGAGCCGGCAAGGCGTCCATAGAGTTGTGCGTCGGCCTCCGTGATATTGAGCTGTCGCAGGATCACCTGAGAGTGTGTCCACGCCAGATCGAAAACGCGATCCGCAAGACGCCGGTCCTGGTATTTTTCGACAAGGCTCAACGCTGTGTCCCTTGTTTCACCGACACCGGAGACCATATCGATCGTCGCCGATTTTCCCGGATCGAGCATGATCAGGTGCCGAATCGCGACAATCGGATCGAGCACAGAGCCGTCGCTGCCCGAGAGCACAGCGGATCCCCTCAATGCTTGAGGAATGACAAGGGTGTTTCCGCGGCCGATGAACCGCATGCGGTCGGTCTCATAGGAAACTTCTCCGGTGTGCGCCCCGTGCACGGCCATCAGGTGCAACATCCACGGCACGGGCTCACCCTTGGAGCGGGGCCGGCGGGTACAGAGGATCGCCCGGTGTTGGTGGAGGATCTCGGTCTGGACAAAGAGATTGCTGAACGCCGGATGCAACGCATCAGTGGCAGGCGGTGCGAGAACGACTTCCGCGTAACTCGTCACCTCGATCGCTCTGTGCCTGCGAGAACGGTTGGTGATGCGGATTCGGCGCAACTCGATATCATCCTCCGGCGAGACAGCGATCTCGGTATGCATGTCGATATCATTGTCGCGGCGGCGGAACTCTGCACGACCCTCTGAAAAAATCACCTCATAGAGCTTCGGTTGTTTCAGAGTCGGCTGGTAGGTACTTGACCAGAACTCCCCGCTTTCCATATCGCGGATGTAACAGAATGTTCCCCAGTTATCGCTGGTAGTGTCTTCGCGCCATCGTGTGACGGCGATGTCTTTCCAGCGGCTGTAGCCGCCTCCCGAATTCGTGACCATAACGTGGTATCTGCGGTTCGATAACAACTGAACTTCAGGAACCGGTGTGTCCGGGCCGCTGAAGACACGTACCGGAGTCTCCAGGCCACCGGGAGTCGTGCGTAAATCGGAGAGTTCTGTGGTGTGCGAATAGAACGCCGTGGCCTTGGGAACACGCTCCTGAAGCAAAAGTGTTGTCGCCTGGAAAAGCGGATCAGACTGGAATCGTTGCTGCATCGGACGGTCCAGGAGGATATAGGCCAGAGCCAGGAGGCTCATACCCTGGTGATGTGCCATGAAGGACCGGACCACGGCGCTCGATTGCCCGCGCGTCTGACGTGAAGGCGTGTAGTCGATTGCTTCAAAAAGGCCGAATCTTCCCGCAAACCCCTGCTCGACGAGTCGCTGCAGATTCAGGCATGCCGCCTCAGGCGCCACCATCAGCGCCAGCGCCGAGGCATACGGTGCAATGACAAGCTCCTCGGCCAATCCGCGTTTGAGCCCCAGGCCGGGTACGCCGAATGCGCGGTACTGGTAGTTAAGATGAACGTCGACCATGTTGTATCCGGATTCCGAAATACCCCACGGGACCCCGCGGTGCATCCCATACTCGATCTGTCTCTCTACAGCCGCCTTGTAGGTCCGGTCGAGCAGGGTGTTTTCGTATGTCGGCATTACCAAAAGCGGCATGAGGTACTCGAACATCGAGCCGTCCCAAGAGAGAAGAACCGGATCTCCACCGACATTTGTGAGAAGGCGTCCCAGGGCGAACCAGGACTCTTGAGGCAGTTGTCCCTGAGCAATCGCAACGAAACTTGACAATCGTGCCTCCGAAGCCAGCAGGTCGTAGAAACTCGAATCCCGCCGGTCCTCCCCGATGTTGTACCCGTTCGCTAGCAGATGACGCGCCTTGTCGTACAGGAAGCCATACTCCATGTGTGCCAGTTCGTTTAATTGCCGGGTAAGGCCTTCGATAGCCGCTATTCTCTCTTGGGCGCGCCGGCTTGCTTCACTGATGAGATCTCGAAGCTTAACAAGCCACCCGATTTCCTCGGGTGTCGCGTCCGTCGCTTGTGGATGGCTGATTGCCGGCAACAACTCCTTATCGAGCCTTGCCAGTTCGGAGAGCGTTGGGATTTCCCCGATGCCCTTGAAATCACTGAGCATGTCGGGAACCGCAGGAAGCGCTGTCCACGGGGCGAGAAATGTCAGCTCCTCCAACGCGCTACGGCATTGCCGGGCCATGGCTGACGCCCACAACGTCGTTTCGCTCTCAGTGCCGGCACCCAGGTGGCGGACCAGATCCTCGGCGGACGTCGTCAGCCTCTCGATGCAGAGCCGTACCGCTGAGAGCGTAGTCGGCCGGGAACCGGTTGCGGAGACTAGATCATTCTGAAACCCTGTGAGCGTGGCTGAAGCGTCTCCTCCTGCAGCCTCCATGAAGACCCCGAGTATGTCGCTTAACCCCTCAAACAACCGCGGACTCACTATTTTATGATCGGGAAGTGCGAGCAGGCCTGAGCGCAATGTCAGCAGGTGAGCGGCGAGGTTCCCGCTGTCCACCGACGAGATGTACAGAGGCGGCAGCGGTTTCAAGGACTGCGTGTCATACCAGTTGTAGAAGTGGCCCTGGTAACGTTCCAAGGCTTCCATCGTCTGGATTGCGTTCGCTGTGCGCTCGAGGACTTGTCCGACGGGGATATAGCCGAAGTCGTATGCGGAAAGGTTCGCAAGAAGTGAAAGGCCCATGTTGGTCGGCGATGTGCGATGTGCAACCGGAGCAGGGCGATGCTCCTGATAACTGTCAGGCGGCAGCCAATTGTCCTCCGGGCCGACGAATGTTTCGAAAAATGCCCAGGTCTTTCGGGAGATCTTCCTGAGAAAGATGGTCTGATCGGCGCTGAGCTGTGCTTCTGGGCGAGCGAACGGCCGGCTGATCCACCATGCGATAGCCGGCGAGGCAAACCAGAGGCCCAGTATGGGCCAAGCATAAACCAATGATGCTGGCCTAGAAAGTGCGAGCTGGATAATTACGGCAAAGGCAATACAAGGGGCGAACCACATGGTCCGGCACGAGCCGAGAAGGTTCGTGCGGCTATCTGGGTTGCCCGAAGGATTCCATTCGAGCAGTCGTTTGTGGGTGATCAGCAACCGCCATGTGGTGCGTACAATCGCATCCAGACTGAAAAACGCCTCATAGGGAAGGCAGGTGAGGGTGAATACCGCCTGGGCGAAGTTCCGCCCGGCCGAGCGTACTGAGGCTGAGAGGTGCTGGCCCAGCAGCACATCTCGCGGCTTCCGGTACGTTTCAAGAACCGATGCAACCACGGACTGAACCAGGAGGATCCCGATCACCGACAAGGTCCAGAGCCAGGCCGGTGTCAAGACGATCCAGGAAAGCAGCAACAGCAGGGTCAATGCCAAAGGCACGAGACTGCGACGCAGGTTGTCAAAGATCTTCCATTGGGACAGCCCCGAGAGCGGAATCTTCTCACGATGCCCGCCGAAAACCGGAACACGAGACAACAACCAGCGCGCAATCTGCCAATCCCCCCGAATCCACCGATACCGGCGATTCACGTCCGCGCTGTAGCGAGATGGATATTCCTCGTATAGCAGTACATCAGAGAGCAGCCCGGAGCGGGCATAGCACCCTTCCATAAGGTCGTGGCTGAGGATTTTGTTCTCGGGAAAGCGCCCATGAAGGGCCAGTTCAAACGCATCGACATCATAGATTCCCTTGCCGATGAACGAACCCTCACCGAATACATCCTGATAAATATCGGATACGACGCGGGTATACGGATCAATGCCCGGATCACTTCCATACAGCCTGGCATACCACGATCGGTTCGTGCCCGGCAGGCTCACGGCCACACGCGGCTGCAGGATGCCGTACCCTTCACTAACCCGCTGCATTTTTTTGTCATAGAGCGGGCGATTCAGCGGATGAGCCATGGCTGCCACAAACTGCCGTGCCGAGTCGCGCGGGAGCCCTGTATCCGTGTCAAGGGTAATCACATACTTCACATTCGATAAAACGGCAGTCTTACCGACGACGAGTGAAAACTGGTCCCCTGAACCGCCGCGCAGAAGCGAATTCAAATCCGCAAGCTTCCCTCGCTTACGCTCGTAGCCCATCCAGATCCGCTCCTGCGGATTCCAGAGGCGTGGGCGATGAAAAAGGAAGAACATGTCGCTATGAGCACTACTGTACTTTTCATTCAGCTCTTCGATCCTCTTCCGGGCCAGCCGCACCAGCGATTCGTCCTCCGGTAAAGTTTTCTCATTTGCGTCGGCGAAATCAGTCAGCAGGCCGAAGTGCAGGTTGTCGTCCCGATTTGCCAGGAATCTGACTTCGAGTGCCTCAACGAGATTCTCAATGTTCTGAGCGCTCGTAAGCATGGTTGGTATCACCACCAGGGTACGGAATTCCGGAGGAATTCCTTCGGAGAAGTCCATGCGCGGCAGCAGATGCGGCGTAACCAGCAATGTCGCCAGCCAGTTCACCAATGTGAGAGCAAGATGGCTGGTGCACAAAACCAAGAGGATACCAATCAACGTGAGGAGCCAGCCATGAATCCCATCGGTATGAGCCTTTGCCAGCAGGCTCCCGGTAAAGATTGCTGTAATCAGCATTATCGAGCTCAGATAGAGAATCAAAGGAAACCGGCAGCTCATTCTCAGAAGGGCCTCAGCGTTGGATAGACGCATCTGTGCGAGGCGTTCGAGCTGCGGCAAGCCCTTGTCGATCAGGTAGAACCCGACATGTGCCGATCGATCGTCGCCGCCGTTGCTGTCAGCGCCATCGTGTGCCAGTCGGATCGCACGCCTTGCAACCTCTTCTTCGGATAGCAGGCTGTTCTTCGCTATCTTCTCAACTACATGACGGTATCGATCACGGGTGGCAAAATCCATCTTGGGGTAGACTCCGGAAGGATCCTCACACAGTATCTGCTCGACAAAGCTCCTCATCTCGACGAACTCTTGCCAGTCAATCGCTCCTAAGAGTCGGAGACTGCCGATACTGTTGCTGATGGAGACCTGGTCGGCGGCCTGTTGTCGGGTCTCCGACTGAACCAGCTGCTCAATGGTCAGACCGGACTCAAAGAGCCACTGCTCGATCCAGGTGAGCGGCAACGCCAGAGCAGGGCCCTGACCCTGCAGACGGTGCGCAAGTTCTGCAACAAATGAGCTCGACAGGGGTGGGTTTGAACGCGCCATGTCCGCGATCACCATGATCAGGCTCTTCGGGTCCTTCTCGGCGATTGCCGTCATCTGGTCCGCCCATGAGTCGGCCAGGTTCCGATCGAGTCTGTCAGCGGCGACCCGAGCCCCAACGCGCCGGAGATTCTCGATCAGTGCCAGGCGCAGCATGATGGGTATTGCCCACAATTCGCCCAACTTCAGCGCTGTGACCTGCTGATAGGCTGCAATGAAACTGCTGAGGCTTCCCTGATCCACCCGTCCATCGCCGTGCGAGATCGTCTCCAGGGCGATGTCATACACGCGCGGAAGCCCGGCCGATGGGCCGCTTAATAATCGGGGCAGTTCCCGGCTGTAACCCTTAGGCAAGTGCTTTTTGGCTGTGCGGATCTGCTCTTTTATCAGGTAGAAATTATCAAGCAGCCATTCCCCGGCTGGCGCAACCCGGCGATTCGCTTTTACGGCCGAAGTTAGCATGCTGCAGGTTTCAACCAGGACGCCTTCATTCTCGGTCAGTCTCGTCAAAAGCTGTTCCGGAGCGCGTTTCTTAGTCACTGTATGCGATTCCGCCAGCGTCCTTCCATGCTGCCGCATCTGGTCACGGCTGAGCAGTTCCGCCCGCAGCGGTTGCTTGTCAAGAGTGTATTTTTTTGCAAATTTTTCTTTGAGGTGTGACCTCATAGAAAGCAGGGACTTGTGAATCGTAGTTTTGGCAACATTCACTCTTGAGGTCTCCTTCTGACCTACCCCATGCTCATGGCGGGACACATCACTGAAACCCTCATTTTATCTTACCTGGAAGGATAGGTCCAGCTTTAATCTCATTCGGGTTAATTCCTCGAAGCTTGCTTTGCAGTCTTTAGAATGAG
>CAYGXB010000005.1:0-28316 GCA_964353605.1 uncultured Bacteriovoracaceae bacterium | reverse complement strand
CGCAGGTAGGCCAGCAGGACGCGCGTGCAGTCCGGGGCCTCCCACCACAGCTCGCAGGGTTCCTCCGCGAGTCCGCGCCATACGCAGGCCGTCGGGAAGCCGAAACCGCGCACGATCTGCGGCATCTGGCCAATATGCCCGAAGGTGTCCGGGATATACCCGATCTCCATGCGCTTCCCGAAGCGGGCGCAATCCGCCTTGCCCTGCAGGAGATTCCGGATGATGGACTCCGGGCTGACGAGGAACTCATCCGGCAGGCAGCGCCACGGGCCGATCAGGATCCTTCCCGTGGCGATATGGGCCCGCAGCTCCGCTTCCTTTTCCGGGCGCATATCCAGGTAGTCCTCGAGCACCATGGTCTGGCCGTCGAGCATGAAGTAGCGGTAATCCGGATCCTCCGCCAGAATGGCCAGCAGCTTGTCCAGCATGTGGACGAGCCGGAGCCGGAACTGCTGGAATGTCTGGTACCATTCCCTGTCCCAGTGGGTGTGAGAGATTATATGTACAGTTGCCATTAAAGTCTCCTTTCCTTAAAAAACAATTTTATAGTTCAACCCGTTCCTTCATCAGGGACTTTGCCTCTATCAGAGCCTGCTCCCTGATTGTAATAGGGAAGCGGTTATGAAGAGGGCTTATCCTTGCTCCAAGCTCAGCACATTTATAGAAGAGCATTGCAATAGGCTTCATAAAATTGCTCAGCTGCGCTCCGTGCCGAAATTCTTCAAGCGTTTCTTTATCCCATCCGCCAAAGAATGCGTAAAGGAAGCTGAACAGGAACATGCCGGGAACAGCACCCACGAAGAACAGGATTATGCTGGTGACCTGGTTACTTTGCCAGATATAAGTTCCAGATATCCTTAAAACCCCATACAGGACAGCTCCTGATAATAGAGGGGCCCCGATGGACTGCCAGAAATAGAAACGCTGTTTGAAGCACACTCTATCGTTGACGAAGTAAGATACAATATCCTTGGTCAGAAGTCCTACGAAGTAGGCGATGATGAGACCGATAACCTGGAATTTATCTAGTAGTATAAAAACAAGGGATACCCTGATTACCTGCTCCATTGTGCATAAAGCCGTTATCAGGTAGGGCTTGTTGACGCCCCTCTGTATGTTGTCTCCAACCCAGGATGGATACTGTATCATGCCCCATACCATGAGAGGGATTGAATAAAGTGCCGCGCGTTCAAACTGCGGTCCGGTGGCACCCAATATGAACCGATCGGATACGGCAAGAAGGAATGCTCCGAGAAAGCCGCTGATCATGCCTCCATATTTATAAGCCTGAGCGGAATAATACTGGCTTAAAAGTAGTTTACCCTTTGAAAAAGCCTCGGATATGGCTGGCATGATGTTGTTATAAAGAGTCCCAATAACCTGGAATGCAAATACGAAGTTTTTCGCAAGCATCCAGTTGCCCCATATCTCGGTGTAGTTGATCAGCTTGGTCTGTGTAATGAGGATTTCAAACGCCTGTGCGCCGGAAACAACCAGCGAACCCATCATGTCGAATACACCGAACTTGAGGCTCTTTTTTATAACCTCCCAGTCGAAATGGGCAAGGAAGAGAATTTTCATATTATAGCCGAGCCTGTGATAAAGGATGTACCCGATGATGAAGGTCAGAATTTCAGTCACATAGAGTGCAAACGCCATTCCGAGTGCACCGCCAAGTGCAGGCCCAACCAGTGGGTTTGAAAGCCCCCATTTGTAGACCGGATATACAACGATGAGCTGGGCTATGATCGGGAAGACGACTGCGAATCCGATATCAACGATCTGAGCATAATCGAAACGCTGGAAGCCTGTCAGTGCATACCGCATGAGATGGTAAATGCCCGGCATCTGAATGATTGCATGGGTGATTATTATCCATGTGAAGATTGCATAGGTTGTTTTGGGAAGGAAAAAACTTGACAGGGCTACAAAGATGGTTACCTGGAGTGCGCCGGTGAGCATCTGCCACCAGACGAACATCTGGCCGTACTGTATGCCCTTTTTGGGGTCCTTGATGCGGTATTCGCTCAGGAACTTCACAAATGCCATGCTGGTACCCATGTCAAAGAACATCCAGGCCACCTCGAAGAACTGGAGCACCCGGAACCACAGGCCCAGCCCCTGTGCCGAAGGCAGAAGGAATGAAGGGAGTATGAGGTTCTGATAGATGATCAGAGGGACGAATAGGATCAGGCCTATGGTCAGGGCGAACATGAACCCGCCGAGAGGACGGTGGAAACCGATGTTCTCCCAGTCAGTGCCGTGTTCGCGCACTTCATAATTCTCGCGGTTGCTGACTATCAGGTCCAGGGCCTCGGGGTGCTTCCTGCTGTGGCGTCTTACAATTATGAACAGGCCGAAAAATGTAATGTTTATCAGTACAAGAAAAGTTACGATTGTCAGCTGCTCATTTTTGTGAGGAACAGGCGAGGCGGGATAGTCTACAAAACTCTGCGGACTCTTGCCGGCCGCGCTCATTGCAAGGTTATAGAAGAAATAGTTGAAATAGGGCCATTCCTGGAAGTCCTTGTTGAGAAGTTCCTCCCTGCCCTCCTTGTTGTTGGACATCATCAGGTGCGGCGTGAATATATAAACATTACCTTTGCCTAATGCATATTTCCCCAGGACTGTCTCTTTGCTTGCATATCCGTATACAAGAGTTAGCTGGTTGATTCCGCTGACCTCGGTTCGCTCCCTGACCTGAGGAGCGCTGTTCCAAACAATATCGTTAACGACCGAACCTGTTGCGGCGGGAAGGTTGTCAATGCTTTCCTCCTTTTTCAGAGGTTTGATCTCAACCTGTAAACCGAACAGACTGTAAAGCTGGTTTTTTGTGATGTGCGGGCCCATGACGAGGATAAGACCTGAACCTTCCCTGACTTTTGTGCTGATATTCTGTGGGTCGGGGATTGAGTCGTTGAGTACAAAAACATCTGCGTTGAAATCAGAGGTGATCTGAAAATCCTTTGCCAGGGTCAATGCCTGCAATACACTTCCATGTGGTCCTGAATAGAAGGCCTTCAGTTTTTCCTGGGCAAATACAGTGTCCGGTATAACCGCTGACGAAAGAATTATTAATGCAGATATTAAGAGATTAAACTGTTTCTTTGTCCATTTAGTGAGAACCTTCTCGCAGTAATTTGATATTGGGATTGCAAGCGGGATGAAACAATCAGTGTTTCTCAAATGGTTAAGTTTCATGACATTACCCCTCAAACCCGTTATCCCTGATAACCTGGGAGAACCAGCGTCCGCTATCTTTTATTATGCGTTGCTGCGTGGTGTAATCTACATAGACAAGACCGAAACGCATTGTATATCCTAAGGCCCATTCGAAGTTGTCCATCAGTGACCAGTGGAAATATCCCTTGACAGGAACGCCTTCTGAAATGGCCCTGTGAACCTGTTTAAGATGGTCCCTGACATAGCGGATGCGGCGCTCGTCACGCACACGCCCGTCAAAGTCGACCCCGTCGGGCACGGGTATGCCGTTTTCGGTTATTATGATCTTGGCCGGTTTATAGTTGTTCCACACACGGGTGATGATCTCATGGAAGCCTTCCGGATAGATCTCCCACATCTGGGAGTACTCGTTGCCTTCGGAGTGCACCTCCGAGGCCTCGATGATCGGGAAATTCGGGTCGTGTCTCATCACCGTCCGGGTGTAATAATTGATTCCGAGGAAATCGAGCGGGACGGCCATGCATTGCAGGTCGTCCGGCCTGATCTCGGGGAAGAACGGTCCGAGGAGAGCGACTATGTCTTCCGGGTAGCTGGCCTTGAAGACCGGGTCGAGGAAGAGGCGGTTGAGCACGCCGTCGAAGCGCCGCGCAGCCAGCCGATCCTGCTCGCTGTCGGTAGCGGGATGCACCGGGTTAAGGTTCAGGGTGATCCCCACCTGGACAGGGATCCTGGCAGTGCTACGGATGACATCGACAGCCAACCCGTGCGACAGAATGAGATGATACCCGGCGTGCATCGCCGCCATCGGATCCTGCACGCCCGGTGCCATATCGCCGCTGTAGTAGCCACCCAGTGCCATGACGAACGGTTCGTTGTGCGTGATCCAGTTGGCAACGCGGTCACCAAGGCGCTCTACCACGGCCCTGGCGTATTCGGCAAAGTGATAGGCGATTTCGCGGTTTGCCCAGCCGCCCATTTCCTGGAGCGCCTGGGGCAGGTCCCAGTGGTAGAGGGTGGGGAAAGGCTGGATTCCCTTGGCGAGCAAGGCGTCCACGAGATGGTCGTAGAAGTCAAGCCCGGCAGTATTGATCCGGCCGAAGCCCTTGGGAAAGATGCGCGGCCAGGCGATGGAGAAGCGGTAGGCCTGCAGGCCGAGCCCGGCCATGATATCGATGTCCTCGGCCCAGCGGTGGTAATGGTCGTCGGCCACCTCGCCGGACGAGCAGTCCTTGATCTTGCCCGACTGACGGCAGAAGGTGTCCCAGATCGAAGGCCCTTTGCCGTCTGCTTCCCATGCCCCCTCGATCTGATATGCCGCCGTAGCTGCCCCCCATAGGAACCCTTCCGGAAATCGATATTCCATGCCATCCCTCCTCTCAATTATCAATGAGGATAACCACCTACCTCAAAAAGTCAATCCATGAGAGAAGTAACTTTTAATCTATCAGAAGGACCCACTCCCACTCACTCAAAGGGACGAAGGGCAAAAGGGGTCACACTGTGAATACCATATTACTCTTACATCGAAAAGGGTGTGTCACAGAATGCAGCCATTGCAAGATCAGAATGTATATCCGAGGGTTATAAAGGTCTCCAATTGATCGCTGAACGTTTTCTGCTCGATGGTATGGGAATATGCCCCATCTACGTAGGACTTTGACTCCCCCTCCGTGTCTATCCTCGTATAATCAAGTTGAAGACCAAAGGACCAGGATTTGCTGAAGCCATAGATTCCTTTCAGGGAATAGATGAAGGCATCCCCATTGCAATCCCCTTCGCTCACCTTTGCCCTGAGGATGTGGACATCTACATCATCAGCCCCAGCGAGGGGTGAATACCCTACACTGCCTTCAATATTGAAATTCTGATTGACATGATATGCGGCTGCAATCTCAATATAGGGGATCGTATAGGTGACTTCATATGATAGCACTTTGCCATAAGCGTATACATGGCCACTGGCGGCCGCCTTGACGTTGGGGTCAATCGTCGGTTCGTTTTCAATATCCGTGGCATATTCCGTGTACGATGGGTACCATTGGTCCACATCGCTCGTGTAATAATTGAAGTTCTGCCGTTTATACCCTATTCCTCCAGATACCGTCCATTTCGGTTTTTTGATAAGATCGCACCTTAAATTTACATCCCATATCAAGACGTCGAGTTCAGCATCGCTCTCTGAGTATACATCCAAGGAGTCTTGTCGGGCCCAAGCATATACATCAGGATAATTATAGAGCCACCAATATCCCCAGTCAGAATCCTTCATTTTCCCATCGCCCTGGCTGAAACTCTTCTTGATCTCCAGACAGGCCCGCACCCTGTCATCAAAGACAAGACCGGCTCTTGCGGATAGCAAAAATATATCAAGGGGAAACTCAAGTTCACTGATAGGAAAATGCACCGTCACAGCCAATGCACCCGGGGCAGAAAAGTTCCCCCCGATCTGGTAGGTCGTATCGCCGCTCAGCATACCGAGGCCAAAGGCGAGATCAAGGTCGGGTCCTTTCGCCCATACCGATCCCACCCAACCAAAAATGACGAATGCCCCAATAATCAAACAAATGGATAGTCTCTTCATAGAGAAGCCTCCTCTACACTGATTGTATGTCTTACCTATATCGGAGTTGAAGAATGAAAAAATAAAAAGAGTGGACGAATGCAAGCGAAATCATGCATGCGGTCGGTTAAGAAAAGGCCTTCGCCTTGGGCACGAAATAAGAGATGTAAGGAGGCTTAAAGAAATCGACCCCATTTCCCGAATGGATCTTTCATGCAAATCTTCTGGGCAGGGAATACGACTCCACCTGACGGTTTGCCCTTTGCCAGGGTTGAGAACCTGGATGCCTTTCATGAACATGCCCTTGTCTTCATCGACGACCTGAACCTCATCCACGATGATATCGACCCCCTGGCACGGATATATCTGGTCATGGATAAACCACAACCCCAAGAACTTCCTGTGGAGGTCGCGGGGGTGATCCCTCGGGATATATGCGCGATCAAAGCCATTTCCGAGCTCTATAGCGAAATACGGGACCTCTTCACCATCGGCGACTCTCTCATCGCATCGCTGACGGAAAAAAGCAAGGCCATCCAGCAGAAACAGGCAACCCTCATTCGAGAGGGCAAAAAGCATACTGCCATTATAAAGCACGCCTCCGACATGATCTTTCTCCTGGGACTATCAGGGAAGATTACATTCTGCAATGAAACCATGCATGCGTATCTCTCGCAAGGCGATAACCTCATCGGCAAACAGTTCATGGACTTCGTAGTCGAGGAGGACAGGGCAGGCCTGAAAAAATCCATCGAAGCAGGCTTTCTCAAGGGGATTCCATCCAGGATGGACACCAGACTGACCCTTGCGAGCGGCAAGACTGGAACATTCTCACTCATGATCACCCCACTCAAGGAGCATGAGCATTTTTATGCCTTGTCCGTCATCGGCAGAGATGTCACCGAACTACGAACCATGGAGAAACGGCTCACCGTACAGGCCAAAGACTTTGAGTGCATGACCAAAGGCCTCTCCCACGAGCTAAGAAATCCACTCACCATCATCGGCGCCTACATGAAGCGCATGGGGAAAGAGGCCAGTGGCAGGGAATTCAATGAGAAGTATCAAGCAATCATGTCCTCCATCCAGAGGATTGAGAACATGGTCGCCAGGATCGAACGCTATGAATCCATCGCCAACATGGAAACCAGTTTCCTCCGCGTGGATATCGGCCGCCTCATCCATGATCTCATCCCCTCCCTCGATCTTTCTATCCCGGTAAGTATCAAGATCTGGCATGAAATCTGGGCATTCACGGATCCCAGCCACCTCAAGATCGCCCTCACGCGGACATTGGAAAACGCCAGTGAAAGCGGTTCACCCACGATCGAAGTCCATGCCTCTCACTATGATGGCTATGCCTATATCGTCGTCCGTGATTTTGGAAGCGGGATCCACGAGAGTCCGAAGGCCATATTTTCCCCCTTCTATTCCACCGATCCCATGAAGGTGGGGTTGGGTCTCACCGAAGCGCGGATTGCCATGGTAAAGATTGGGGGAGATATCGAGGTGATCCCCCAGGCAAACCCCGGAGCTATAATCATCCTCAAGATACTCCTCGACCGCCGGCATATTGCACGCAGGTCTGAATAAAGCCATATGCGAGCCATCTCCCATCACATCTCGCTTTCCTCGCTTCGTGCTCATTGCATCGCCGCTCTAATCATGCTTTAGTAACCTCATGCGCATGAAGAAGTCATACAGTAGAGTGATCGTCCTTGTCGTCTTCTGGTCTGTCCTCCACGGCTCTCTCAATCCGGCAAGTGCCGGGGACCAGAAGGTGTTCGTACTCGTTTACCACTCCTTCCTGGGTAACAGCCGTTATCCAAGCGATATATCCCTGCAAGAGCTTACATTGCAGCTGGATTTCCTGTCAAAGAACGGGTTCCACTTCGTATCGTTCTCTGACCTCTTGAAGGACCATCTTCCGGGATTGAAAAATATTCTGATCGCTCTCGATGACGGGAATCAAAGCGTCTATATGGTGTACAAAGAGGTGTTCAAACCCCTTCATATTCACCCCCTCCTCGCCATCTATCCCAACATCATCGGAAAAAAGGAGTATGCCCTTACCTGGGAACAATTGAAATATTTATCAGATGAGGGTTGTGATATCGCAGCCCATGGATACTACCATCTCCTCCTGAACCAAAAGTTATTCGAGGAAGACAAGCGTGCCTTTTTAAAGGAGATCTATATTTCAAAGCAGGTGCTGGAAAAGAGACTGAATGTGAAGGTCACGGCTTTTGTATATCCCAACGGGGTTCGGTCTGATATAACGAAAAAAACGGTAAAGGATGCGGGATACAGGTATGCATTTACGGTTGCCTGGGGCCCGGTGTTCTGTCCTTTGAACGAAAACCGAAATCCTTACGAGCTTCCCAGGTATATGGTATACCAGAACAATTGGGCCATGATCTCGAATTCTATCCTTAAAATGCCGTGAGATTAGGGGGCATGAAGAATTACATTCCTCCCCCCCGATTCTTTCCGCCTTTTCCTGGTTATTGTTTTCCCTTCGGCTTCCATTCCCGTGCCAGCCTATGGGCCTCGGCGATCTGCGTTGATGTCATCATCGTAGCAAGCTCGTTCCGGTTCTGGGCGGCATTTGGGTTTCCCTGAGAAGCCGCAAGGTTGTACCACATATGGGCGAGGGTATAGTCTTGGGGGACACCCTTGCCGTCATGGTAGAGAGAGGCGAGGCTGAACTGAGCTTCAGCCAATCCCTGGTCTGCAGCTTTGCGGTACCACTTCGCAGCCTCGGTATAGTTCTGACCAACACCAAGACCATTCTCATACATAATGCCGAGGTTATACTGAGCCTCGGCAAGTCCTTTTTCGGCTGCCTTACGATACCACTTCATCGCCTCCGGATAGTTCTGGGGCACTCCAAGACCGTCTTCATACATGATACCGAGGTTATACTGCGCCTCGGAAAGGTCCTGATCCGCAGCCATGCGATACCATTTCATGGCCTCCTTATAATCCTGCAGCACCCCACGGCCAGTGCTGTACATGCTGCCGAGGTTGCTCTGCGCATAAATGTCTCCCTGCTCAGCAGCTTTGAAATACCATTCCAACGCTTCCTGATAATTCTGGGGGACACCCACACCGTTTTCGTATTTCAGGGCTAAATTATATTGAGCCTCCTTGAATCCCTGTTCCGCCGCCTTCCTATACCACTCGATGGCCTCGGTCGAATTCTTTGGTCCTCCGAGTCCTTCTTCATAGATAAGGCCCATATTGAACTGGGCATCGGGCAATCCCTGTTCCGCGGCCTTCCGATACCACTTGGCGGCTTCCTTGTAGTCTTTGGGAATCCCACGGCCGCTGTTGTACATGTTGCCGAGATTGTTCTGGGCATTTACATCCCCCTGCATGGCAGCCTTCCGGTACCATTTCACCGCTTCGGTATAGTTCAGGGCCAAGCCCTCACCGTTTTCGTATTTCACGGCCAGAGCGAACTGTGCCTCAGCAAGACCCTGTTCCGCGGCCTTCCGATACCACCTGGCCGCTTCGGCATGATCCTTCTGACCCCCCCTCCCTTCCTCAAACATGAAGCCCAAATTGTATTGGGCCTCGGCGAGACCCTTATCCGCAGCTTTCCGATACCACCTAGTCGCTTCGAAATTGTCTTTTGTGACACCGCGTCCATCTTCAAAGAGAAGACCGAGATTGAACTGTGCCTCTGAAACCCCTTTGTCAGCCGCCTGACGATACCAGCGCGCGGCTTCAGCATAGTCCTGCGGCACCCCACGACCCTGTTCATACATGACGCCGAGTTGGAATTGCGCACCGGCATCTCCCTTCTGGGCCAGGGGCATAAGTTCCTTTAATGCCGTGCCATAATCTCCTTTTTCAAAGGCGTCACGATAATTCCCCCACACCGGAAAGGAAAATCCGAAGAGAAAAATGACGACAAGCAATGCTTTGCCGAGAGCTCTGCCCTTTACGTACCTTTTATGTTCCTTATTCTCTATTTCGCTATACCTAAAATCATGTACACCTATCATTCCAAACGTTCCTTCCCCCTTGGATTTCTCCCTGACAGTATGAAGCGGAGGTCTCCATGTAACTACCCCATACCTTTCACAAAATGAAAGCAGGTTTGAGGCCGGCCTGATTACTACACAACCACCAGAGGTTTACTCAATTGCATATGATACATAAACACACACCAACGTCAATATAAAGATAAGGCCATGTTCCAGGCCATGGTCATAGATGGATATCCCCCTGATCCCGATTCAAAGGGATACAACGTCCACCTCCAGCGGGTTCCCGTCGGATCATGATAAACAGGTTCTCCCTCTCCCAGTCGCTTCCCCTTGGGTTCGAGGTCACGAGCAGAGAAGGTTGCCGTACTGCGGGTGAATATCCATGCATTGGGCAGATGGCTATCTATTCCACTCAGCATGTCAGCAGTAAGCCTTGCCATGTGGGTGGCAAGGAAATCACAGGTCCGAGGACTGAACAGGGTATATCCTCTCTTATAGTGCTGTTGTACTTACTCCTCTGGCGTTGTCACATACCCGCAATACCCGTTCGATACGCTCAAGACCATGTACATGTCGTCTTTCATTCCTGGGCTGCTCTCCCGGCACCGCGAGGCTATGCGTCTGCCGGCTTTTGTCGCCACTTCAAAGGGCACGGGGATAAGGAGCATATCAGCCACCCTTATTACCTGGAGAAACAGGATGTGGGGGAATTCTTCCTTGGGCAAGATGAGATACTGCAACGGACCACCCACGACCCACTTATGCCCCTGGCAGGAGCGGGTGAAGATCCACCGCGGTGAACCTTCTCTGAAGATGGGGAGATAAGGGAGGAGCTGCGACTAGGAGTCCTCGCCCCTTGTCGTGAGCGTATTCCCTACCACTGGTCTTTCGCAGAGACATACGCCATCGATGCACGGGTTTTCATAGACATCCCTCTCACGCACGATGGATTGAACCGCCGCATCATCCGTGAGCTTGCCATCCAGGGAGATAAACAGTTCGACGGCCTTTCTCTCGATGGCGGTCCCAATGCGTTTGGCCTCGATAAACCCTTGCTTTCCTGGCTGGTAATCAGAAGAGTTGTCCGCCTGCGTCCCGTTTACTGCAGAATGAACCGCTTCCCCCTGCGGTTTGTATCTTTCCCTGATTGCCCATTCCACTTCCCTTTCCATATACGCAAAGACCTCCCCGTTATAGAGGCCATTACTGAACAAACCGTAGGGAACAGCATTGGGATGGACAGAGAAGCTGGAAAAGGCGCCGATAGGCTTGAACTGCCCGGTACTATCCAGGCAATCGATGCGCGTCATAAAGAGATTCGGATTTATGGCGTGGCACTTGTTGATATCCTTCAGGACCCCCTTGTTTGCACGGTATGGATCTATACTGCGGTTCCGGGTCAGCCCCCCATACCTCGATCCTGCCTGTCGCAATCTTCGCTGGCCGGCTCGATTGGTATGCCTGGATAACGGCATCAGCTATTTTTCGCGAGCGAAAGTCGAAAAATCCCCTGTCAAGGCCGGAGTCGTTCGATGTGAATTTATTATAGAATTCGCTATCGAGGTAATTCCCTGGGGCGGAATGAATATGGGTCCCGGAGATCATCAGATTGTCGGCGCTCATATCGGCCTCTTTCGCCACCAGTCCTGCAACCTGATTATGGAGAAGCCGCGAGCCTGAGAGGGAGGTCGCACTGGACAAGGGCCAAAGGTTTTCCTGCCCTCGGTCGGATATAGCAGGGAAAAAAGGCATGCACAACACCATTCTATCTGCCTGTGGCACCCAGATATATGGCAGCAAGGGTGATCGCTGCCCCCATGACAGATAGCACGCTGACCTCCCGATGAAAGAACACGATATCCCAGAGAAATGAGAGTGCGGGCTGCAAAAGGAGCAATAGGCCCGCCAGTGAGGTCCTAACCTTGGGCAGGGCCTTCGTGATGAGCACCCAGCCGATGACCTGGCTGAAAAGACCATAACAGATCAGGGCGAAAAGACTCATCGTATCAGGGATAACGAACGATTCGCCATCCAGGAAGGAAAAACAGGCCAGGGTAAACGCCGAGATCAAAGAGATGACGGCAAGGTTGGCCATCGGTGCAAGCGCGTTTTCTCTGGATTGGAGCTTGCTCAGGATGATGATAAAGGAAGCATACCAAAGAGCCGTCGCCAGACCGAGGAATAATCCCACCCTATACATATGCCCGAGGCTTCCCCACCGAAAGCCGATGATCATGAACAGCCCGAGCATGGCGAGTGTTATGGACCCAATCACTCGTAATGAAAGTTTTTCACGCAGGATTACCATCCCGAAGAGGGCGAGGATGAAGACCTGAAAATTAGCGAGGATAGTCGCCAGACCGGGCCCGACATAATGAATGCACCTGTGCCAGCAGAACAGGTCCAGGGCGAAAAGCACCCCACAGACAGCACTGAAGAAGAAGCCCAGTGTATCCTTCCACAGACGGTCTCCCCGTATGAGGAGTATGATCAAGAGCAGGCATCCTCCAAAGAGGACCCGATAGAATCCGGCTATAGTCGGCCCGACATGGACGAGCTTCACATAGACGCTCGAGAAACTGATCATCACGGCCCCAAGCGACACGAACAACTCGGGTCTTTTCACTTCATTGCCAAGCGCCACTTTTATCACTCCCTCTTAAAGGTGCCTCCTATTGCATCATTTCCGGTATCGCCTATTATATATGAAAGGAGGTCGATATGGCACTCTATATCGTGCAGCATGGCAAGAGTATGCAGAAGGAACTCGATCCTGAACGCGGACTCTCGGAGGAGGGTCGGATGGAGGTGGAAAGGATAACCAAGGTAGCCCGGGATTACGGAGTCAAGGTGGCATCGATTATACACAGCGGAAAGAAACGGTCGAGCCAGACCGCCGAAATCATTGCAGGAGGGCTGAAACCCGCGCATGGCCTAATCCAAAGGAACAGTATGGACCCCCTGGACGAGGTCGAACCTTTAGCCAAAACCATAGATCCCGGCGCAAATGTCATGCTCGTAGGACATCTGCCGTTTCTGGAACGACTCATAGCATACTTGATCACGGGCAATACGGAGATCCCCGTATTCAAACTCCAGAACGGCGGCATCCTTTGCATGGATCAGGTCGAAGGGGCATGGGTGATAAAATGGGCCCTCATGCCTCATATTACCTAGCCTTGATATGCATGCAGGTCTACATCGGCACATCCGGATGGAACTACAATCACTGACGCATGATATTCTATCCCGAGGATTGTCCACGGTCCCGGTGGCTTGAGTTCTATGCAAGGAGCTTCAATACCGTTGAGCTGAATGCCACTTTTTATCGCTCCATGCGAGAAAAGACCTTCGAGAACTGGTATAAGAGGACCCCCGCAGGTTTCCAGTGGTCAGTCAAGGCCAACAGGTTCATTACGCATATCAAAAGGCTCAAGGAGGCTGAAGAACCCTTGGCCCGATTCCTCAGATCCCTTGCACCACTCAAGGAAAAGCAGGGGCCCATCCTCATTCAGTTGCCCCCCAGCCTTGGTTTTGAGGGCGAAGTTTTTGATGCATTCTCTCGCCTCCTGCCGGGAGGTCTCAAGTTCGCGCTCGAGGCGCGGAATAAGAGCTGGCTGACCGACGCATCCCTTTCCGCCCTCGAAAAATACCATATAGCCTGGTGCATATCCGATACCGCCCAACGCTACCCCTACCTGGAAGCAATAACCGCTGATTTCATCTACATACGCCTCCATGGATCAAAGATGCTCTATGCATCCGACTATAGCGAGGAAGAGTTGAAAGCGTGGGCGGAAAAGATCAGGTCCTGGGGTAGAAAGACCTATGTCTATTTCGATAACGACTATATGTCCTATGCACCGCAAAACGCTCTCAGGCTCGAGCAACTTTTGGGGGAAGCTCTTTCATAAAAGGAGCTCGCCCACGCTCCTTCCCAAGAATTCTCATTCAAGACCCCTTCCCTTTCAAAAATGGAGGGAGTTGTTTGGTGCACCCTCATGTAGGTATTGAATATCCAGAAGGCGGGATTATAATTGACCATGGGAGGTTAACATGAAGAAGGGTATACTCACCATAGTGTTCATGCTGGCTTTCCTGTATCAAACAATAGAAGGAGGATTTGCCATGGATCTGAAGAGTGCTGCCTTCAATGGAGGCGGGATGATGCCAGCGAAATACACCTGTGACGGGATGGATGTATCGCCACCGCTTACCTGGGACAATGCCCCGGTTGGGACAAAGAGTTTCGCGCTCATCTGTGATGACCCTGATGCACCGGTGGGGACATGGGTGCACTGGGTCTGCTATGATATCCCGGCCGGGACAAAGTCCCTGCCGGAGAATGTTGCGAAGACCGAAACCCTGACAACCGGAGGCAGGCAGGGGGTGAATGACTTCCGCAAGGCAGGTTATGGCGGTCCTTGTCCTCCGGGTGGAGTACACAGGTATTTCTTCAAGCTCTATGCCCTGGATACCCTGCTCAATCTGACCTCAGGCACCACAAAGCAGGAGCTCCTCAAGGCTATGGAAGGTCACATCCTCGGAGAGGCGCAGCTCATGGGCAAGTACAAGCGATAGCCATGCCCGAGATATGACAGGAGGGGGGAAGAAAGATAGGATGCGTTGAGCCCCGTCTATGGGGAGAGGACCAGGTTTACAGCGGATATCGCGCCCCCTGAAGATTGAGGGGGTATGGGTGTATAATATTTTCTTGAATGCGCGTCGGGTTAAGATGTCTCTGGAAAGGGGCCGTGTCTTTTTTTAACGAAATGGGGTTCAGCCCAAAACATCACGGGAAGCAGGGATACCGCCCATGCTTACAGCGTGGCGGACGGCATTCAGAAGGGCTATGCTGGCTGCCTTCGCAGCCAACACCCCTAGGTGGAGGGGATGGGCATGGCGGTTGCCGATAGACAGGCAGAAGACCATATCGCCATCGAAGGGGGAATTAAAGGGAGAGATATGCCTCGAGAGGCCATGGCCGGCCATGCGTGCCACCTGCATGGCCGAAATCTTGTCCAGCTTGGCATCGGTGGCGATGACGCACAGGGTGGTACTAGTCGGGGAGCCGATGCTGGTCCTGATTTCGCCACCGGCTATGGCTTGGCTGGAATTGAGAAAGCCCTCCCCTGTGCGAGCACCGGCAATGATCTTCCCAGCTTCATCCAGGATATCGCCGAATGGATTGGCGACGACCAGGGCGCCCACCCTGACACCGCCAGTGCCCTCGATTAGGATCGAGCCGAGTCCTGCCTTGGTCGCGCCCTGTACACCACGCAGTTTGCCACAGGTAGCGCCCGTACCTGCGCCGACGCAGCCCTGCTCCACAGGAGCCGAAGAGGCGCTCAGGCAGGCGGCATAGGCTATCTCCGGGTTAGGCCGCGCCTTGGAATCCATGAAGGAGAGGTCGAACAAGGCGGCGGTTGGAACGACCGGGAGCCGGGCAATGAAGAGGTCCAGGCCGACCCCCCTCTCTTCGAGGTATCGAGCAATGCCTGCGGAAGCATCAAGGCCAAAGGCGCTTCCGCCGGTCAGACAGAGGGCATGCACCGCAGAACCAGGATGCATCATGCCCAGGGAGTCGATCTGCCTCGATGATGTGGACATGCCGGAGATATCAACAGCGCCGATGGCAGGCGGGTCGCAGAGGATGACGGTCAGCCCTGTCCCCCCTTGAAGATCCGTTGCATGACCGACCCTGAAGCCGTCGATACCCGTGAGCGTGTCATTCCTTGGATTTGACATCTTTGACCATCCCGTTGAACTCGGTCACAAGCTCCTTGACGATGGGGGAGTTCAAGACCATGGCCCGCAGCTCCGAAGGCTTCAGGCTATTCGATTGTGAGGCATCCTCTCTCACCTCGATATGGATGGTAATCTCCCTCTGCAAGAATGCCGAGGCCTTCTTCTCCAGCTCCTTTTTCCCCTTTGTCACCTGTTCTGCGAGGAATGGGCTGGGAGCGGCAAGGGTTATCTTACGCTCCTCATCCCTCTCAAGACTCGTCTTTGAAATGATGGCGAAGAAGGGTTGATCATGGTCCTTGAGATAAGAGAGGAAGCCGTCCCATGATCTCGGTATGGTGGATGGTGGCCGCTTGTACATATCCAGTGCTCTTTCCACGGGTTTCAGCGTGGGTTGGTAGGGGAGCGGTTTCGATGTCAATGACTGGATGAGCTGCTGGATATCCATGAGGTTGGGGGCAGAAATGATTCTCAGGAGGATGGTTTCTAGGGTAATCTTCGGCAGGCTCGAGTATTTGAAGTCCTCTTCAGACCTGATGAGGACGCTCAAGGCCCGGTGGATCTCTTCCAGGGGACTGCTTGCGGCAAGGTCCTTGAGGTATTGTTTCTCCTCCAGGGGTATGGAAATGTCCTCATACCCGGCCTTGAGCACCATCAGGTTCCGGAACTGTTCCATCAGGGTACGATAGAGCTGGGCCATGTCATGTCCATAGCGGTACAACGTATCGATGAGGGTCAGCAGGGTCGGGGCATCCCGGTTTATGAGAGCGGCAAGGATATCATGCAAGGTTAAACGGCCGACGAGGCCGAGCACTTTTTCGACTGTATCCACATCGATCCTGCCCGTTCCCGCAGCCGCCACCCGCTCGAGCATGCCTTGCGCGTCCCGCATGCTTCCGTCTGCCTGGAGTGCGAGGACCATGAGGGCATCCTCGCTGAAATCCAATCCTTCTCCCGCGGCAATAATTTTGAGCTGACCCATGATATCGGGGATCATAATCCTCCTGAAATCGTACCGTTGGCACCGGGAGAGGACGGTAAGTGGGACCTTGGCTAGCTCGGTAGTGGCAAGGATGAAGATCACATGAGGGGGCGGCTCCTCGAGGGTCTTGAGCAGCGCATTGAATGCGCTCCGGGAGAGCATGTGCGCCTCGTCGATAATGAAGGTCTTGTACCTGGCGACGCTCGGGGCATAACGGGAGTTCTCGATGAGGTCCCTGATGTTATCGACGCCGGTATGGGAGGCGGCGTCGATCTCGAAGACATCGACGGCACGCGAGGCGGTTATGTCCTGGCAGATGCTGCAGGTGTTGCAGGGGGAGCTGGAGAGTCCCTGGGAGCAATTGAGCGACTTGGCGAGAATCCGCGCCACCGATGTCTTGCCCACACCCCTCGGTCCGGAAAAGACGAAGGCATGAGGGATCTTTCCCATGTCGATGGCGTTTTTGATCACACTCGTCACATGGCCCTGCCCGATCACGTCTTCAAAACGCTGGGGTCTGAATTTGCGTGCTATGACTTGATACATGTTGCCATATTATTATTGCGGGCGAGATTATTCAAGAAAAAAGCCGGGGAAAAGGCCGGGCCTTACCACACACATACAACGTACCGCTTACCGCTGCTCCCTTCCGGGCCTGACGGGATTCGCAGCGCTGTATTGCATGAGACCCGGCCTCATCCCAGGCCTTTTATGGCGGAGAGAGAGGGATTCGAACCCTCGGTATCGCTTTGGGCGATACACGCGATTTCCAATCGCGCCCCTTTAGCCTCTCGGGCATCTCTCCCCAAACATGTATGGCGGAGAGGGTGGGATTCGAACCCACGGTCCCTCGTGAAAGGGACAGCCGATTTCGAGTCGGCCCCGTTACGACCTCTTCGGTACCTCTCCTAACGCCGTGCCTGGAAGAATGTCTTTAAGAGGTCGCTGCACCTATCTTGGAGGACGCCACCGACCACCTCGGGGGTGTGATTCAGCCCGAGCGAGAAGGCATCGATCAGGGAGCCTGCCGCACCATAGCGCTCATCACGGGCGCCATAGACCACCCGGGCGATACGGGCATGCACGATTGCCCCGGCACACATCAGGCAGGGCTCCAAGGTGACATAAAGACTGGCCCCCATGATCCGGTAGTTCCCCAATGCGCGCGCGGCTGCGCGCATCACCGCCACCTCGGCATGGGCTGTCGGATCGGAATCCATGATTATCCGGTTATGATCCCGGAAGATCTCCCCTGCAACGATGAGCACGGCCCCGATCGGGACTTCCCCTTGATGGGCAGCCTTTTCCGCCTCTTCCAGCGCAATTTCCATCAAAGAGCAATCAGCCTCTCCCGGCATTATCATCAAGTACCTCGCAAGTCAAGTTCTTCAGCCCCATTCTCTGCGATGGAGCAACTCAAGAAATCGCCACGTTTCTCCAGGATGTTCACCCATCAACATCACTCAGTTCTAATTCTGCCGGGAAGATAGACCCAGATCTCCCTGAACACCCGATTGGGCCTTATCTTGAGTGAATCTAGGTAATTCTTCCATAAATTACCTTGACTTGAGCGGATCTCGATTGCGATGGGCATCCTGATTCTATCAGGATTGATGATATCAGATAATACTATGTCCGAACCTTCCGGATACCTCTTCGCTACCTTCTTGTCTATAGTGCCGAGCACAAGATCGTCATGGAGATAAAGGATATGACCGTGGCCATAAAACGTAATCCTTTCGTCTGTGGTAATCATATCCTGATGGGGACCAACCTGGGAAAGGATCCACAACCCGGCTGCTTTCCTTGCCAATCTGTCTTGATCGGGTGGAGTAAATGCTTTCCCCACAAAAAGCATTGGGCATACAACAATAGCCAGAATTGCAAGATATTTTAAAAACTTGCCCGATGAGGTTATAGCTCTAAAAACGGCATAGGAAGCAATGGGTATGAGCCATATAATCGGAGCCAATATGTATCTATCCGAACCACGGCCTGTATAATTCCAACCCGTTTTCATACATACAAAGTAAAAAATCACCATGACAATCATTATATGAATGGCATAGTACTCTCGCCTAAGATAATAAAGCCCAATCAACCCAAAAACGGCTATACCATAAAAGGATCTGGCCAGAAATTCACGGAAAAAGTCTTGACTCATATAGAAGAATATTGAGGGGGTCAACACCCAATGATCGAAAGAAAGGAACCTTATGAAAGATAGGCTCCTCCTGAATATAGGCAGTGTGGGCATGAAATACCCAATTAAAAACACACCGAGTAATGGAACCGAGAGGATCATCAATCTCCAAGTTAATCCTTCTCGCTTATAAAACACCCCTATAATTAACCACGCACCAAAGAAGATGAGGGCGGTTCCTCGTACCAAGGCCCCTAAAAGAAACAAACTGGTTCCCAAGAAAAAGAACCATGTGCCTCGTTCCGAGTATATCCCCTTAAGGATATAATAATTACCCCACACCACCAAGCACACCAACAGGGATTCTTTCAGACAATCGACTGAGCGATCAAGAAGTTCCCCATTGCTAATAAAAAAAAACACGGACAAGAGCGCAGTTAGTCTATTCTTGAAGATCAGCTCTGTGACCTTGTAGACGCCAAGAGATCCTAGGACGAAACTTAACGCGGATACCAATCTTCCGGATAATTCAAGATCAAATCCAGTGGTTTTTGCCATAAGAAAGATAGAGAACTCATATAATGGCAGCGGGAAGATCGGCTTGTAGGTACCATAGAGCGCCTCATGGAAGCGCCCCTCTAAGAAAAGTTTGGCAACAGGTATATATAGATGGGCACCGTCTCGGGCAACGATATCATAATGAGCCCAGATTGGTATCAGCGCCAAGGTGCTTAGGATGAATACCGTTCCGCATAAGACCTGAGGCGACAATTGCTCCAAAGAATCTTGCAGGTCAATTAACCAGGTGTGTGGCTGTCGCAGACGATTATGCATAGGCCGGCCCGCTCATTCAATGATTAAAAATACTGGCTGGAATAGATCACGATCTGGTATGCCATTGTAAAAAATATGCATGTAAATAATACCCTGAATAAAGAGATTGATCGCCCTGATCACATTACCATGTGCAGATTCGTGGTGCGCAATCAGGTCTGAACTTTCTTGCTCGAGGGGGGTGTCGGGGAAGCGATCGTGTCCGGTTTTACAATAGTGACAACATCCCTAAATACGGTTTTATCCTCATGATGATACGCCGGGATCAGTCGCTTGAGAATGCTCACCGCAGCATGGTGATCATAGGAATCTTCAACCAGCACATTGAAACGCTCGACTGCTTCATAAAGGATGCGTTCATCGATGTTGTTGGCATTCTTACAGACCTTGATCTTTTCATAGGCCGTATCGACCACATCTTCACCGGCGATGAGTAGTTCTTCATGGAGTTTCTCACCTGGCCTGAGGCCAATGAATTTGATCTCTATATCCTTGTCGGGGACGAGACCAGCAAGCTGAATCATGTTCTTGGCCAAGTCTACAATCTTAACAGGCTCGCCCATATCGAGCAGAAACAGTTCACCCCCCCGGCTCATCGCTCCGGAAATGAGAACCAACATCACTGCTTCTGGTATGGTCATGAAATAGCGCGCGACCTCGGGATGGGTTATCGTGACCGGTCCGCCTTCGGCTATCTGTTTCTCGAATAATGGGACCACGCTGCCATTGCTGCCGAGGACATTCCCGAACCGCACGACGGCAAACCTCGTTCCATTACCGTTCATGCTTTGTACGATCATTTCCGCCACCCGCTTTGTTGCTCCCATAATGGAAGAGGGTTTGACCGCCTTGTCGGTAGAGATCATGACGAATTTTTCGACCGCGTATTTACAGGCAATGGTCGCAACTTTATAGGTTCCGAGGATATTGTTATGGATCGCGTCCAGCGGTGCAATCTCCATCATCGGGACATGCTTGTAGGCCGCGGCATGATATACGACATCCGGCTTATACTGCTTGAAAATGCGATCAAGGTTTTTCATAGACCGAATATCCCCGATACAAGGGATCACCTTGATACTTCCGGGGGTCAGACGTAGTTCCATCTCAATATTATACAGCGGGGTTTCGGCATTATCGAGCAGCACCAGCGTTTCTGGATGAAAACCCATGATCTGCCTGGCTAGTTCCGACCCTATCGATCCGCCAGCCCCCGTCACCAGGACGGTCTTGCCTTCCAACTCCCTACGCACGACAGACATATCGTGCTGCACAGGTTCCCGCGCCAGCAGGTCTTCCACCTTGATATCCCGCAGATGGTCTGCGATAGCTCCATTGATTCTCTCGGTGAGGGAAGGGACGGCTTTGAAACGGACCCCCAAACCTGCGCATGTCTCAATAATTATTTTAATCTTTTTTCCGGGCATATTAGGAACGGCGATAAATATATCATCGATCTCATAAAAAACAACCAGATGGGGGATATCTTCAAGGGATCCCAAAATGGGGACCCCGTGGATCTTCATCCCCTTGTGGACACTACTTTCGTCAACAAAACCGATCACTTTGTATTGAGTCTTGTGGCCGCCGCTCAATTCTCGAAGAAGCCTCTCGGCGCAAGGGTCTATCCCCCATATGAGGACCTTGCGGACGTCCGCCCGCGACCTGCGCCAAAAGGAAAGTTCTTCTACTAGTAAACCCGGTTGCCTTTGAAAATAGAGCCGGATTAGCAAGCGTAGCCCGCCAATAGCCACGATGGTAAAGATGAGATCCGCCAGGATGACTGAACGGGATATCCCCAAAAAATGGTAGCGCCCTGCAAGGTAAACCACGAACAGCAGCGAACCAGCCACCGCTCCCTTGATTACATTTACCAGATCGTTGATGCTTGTATATCTCCACATCCCCTTGTAAAGATCAAAGAAAATAAAGCTGGACATCTTGCAAAGCAACAAAGGGACAAGCGTAACCACCATAAGCATCTGCGTAGCCCTATCGATTCTTCCATCAAACCGCAGCCAATAAGCATAAAAATAGCAGAGAATAAGCAGCGTCATGTCGGCAAGAAAGATCGCCCAAAAGTTTTTTCGCAACAACAATCTCATGATATGACGTTCATCCCTTCATGCAACGCAAAAAACCTATCTGCTTAGTTTACTATAGACCCTATCCCTTTAATTATCAACACTAGACCTTTGCATATTCACGGTTTAGGTCGGTTCAGATTTTCTAGGTTATTTTTCATTCAAGAATCATGGATCGCAGCTGTATTTGCTGCCTGATCTTCCCCTCTGCCCCGTGGCAGTTCCCATACTCCAGACACACCTGTCCCTAGATCGCAGGAACAGGAGCCGGTTTCCTGATCACCGCAAGACCGCTCGAAGTTGAACGCCATGGCATGACAGAGCCGATCCCATCCATAATTACCCAAGGTAGTGAACCGAGCCAGCCTCCTGGTGGAGCGCTGTTACCCCGAAGATATCCGCTATCGAATACTGCCACGTAGATGCCATCGCTCTTCTTTTTCATGCAATTAGTGGTGAACGCCTGACCCTCTCAGAACATTCAGAAGGGTGAGAGCAAGTATCTTGAGGTCAAAAAGAAATGAACGATTATTCAGATAGAATTCTTCATAGGCTACCTTCGTCGGGACAGGGAGATCGTCCCTCCCATTGATCTGAGCCCAGCCAGTAATCCCAGGCATAATTTTATGGATACCCTTCTGAGTTCGTAATGTGATGAGATCCTCCTGATTAAATAGGGCGGGGCGCGGACCGACGAAACTCATATCACCCTTAAGGACACTCCATAGTTGAGGCAATTCATCCAGACTTAACTTGCGCAAAGAGGTGCCGCATGGAGTAAGATAATTCTCCGGCCTTTCGAGCAGGTGCGTTGCCACGGTCGGGGTGTCAATGCGCATTGTTCGGAATTTGGGCATCTTGAAGATCGAGTTATCAATCCCCACACGGTCGGACCAGTAGAGGGCCGGTCCTTTGGAGGTCAGCCGTATAAGTATAGCAAACAGGAGCAGCGGGAGACTGAAAAGGCAGAGCAGAAAAAAGGACATGATGATATCAAACAATCGTTTCATGTCGTTACAATTTTCCCATGCGCTGTATCTGCGCCACTGTTTCCCGCCATCCAGCATTCAAATCATACTGGGGTATAAAGCCAAGCTGTTTCGTAATAAGCGAACTATCCACCGCCATGTCCTCGATGTACTTATCTATGGCCCAGCGCCCGATCGGCGCACTTAATCCTAATGCACGCGCACAATCTTCTAGGATGCCCACACAAAAGCGCACCGGAGAGGCCGGAATGGAGAAACGAGGTAACGGCCTGTCAAGCGCACGGCACATTGCGGCAATAATTTCCTCCATGGTGTGTAAACGACCATCCGTAACATTAAAAATCTGCCCAGCGGCATTAGGATGAGCAAGAGCCAAGACTGCCGCGCGCGCTATATCCTTGTCATAAATTAAAGAACGCCGGTTATTCCCGTCACCAAGCGGGATAAATCTGTTCCTAGCCAGCGCGATGAGGAGCGTGCGATAATTGCCTTTAATACGCGCCCCGTAGACAGCGCCGAGACGTAATACAACCCCAAGGGGTTGCCCCGCGGCGTTTTTCGCGTTTAACACGATCCTCTCGGCTGTTTGTTTTGTCTGAGCATAGAGCGTAGAAGGCTTGAGTGGCGAGTCCTCCGTCAAAATGGACCCGCTGGAATCGCCATAGACGGCGATAGTGCTGAAAAGCACCACACGTTTGACATGAGCATGAGTAGCCGCCTTTACAACATTGGCTGTCCCGCCGACATTTACGAGCTCATACGCCTCTCTCAGAGACGGTGACGGATTGAGGATATGGAGCATGGCAGCAAGATGGATGACACCGTCCACCCCCTCCATCGCAGACTGTACAGCAGAGAATTCAGTGACATCCCCAATGCGCGCCTCGACATCATCCGGCCACATCCCTGGAGGAGCAGTGTCAATGGATAAGGTACGAATACGATAGCCACAGGCATACAACACTTCAACCACCTGCGGGCCGACAGCGCCGCTGGCCCCGGTTACAAGGATAAGGCTTTTTTCCGACACCTGTGATCGCCTAAGTCTCTCAATATTTTTAGAAAATCCTGCGACATTTCATTCATTATAGTATCTCTCGTAAATTTTTTTATAAATTTCCGGCGATTATCAATATCTACGAGACCGCTAAATTTATCATATTTTTGACAGAAATCATTGATGTCACATGGTTTATATATTAAGCTGTCCGGCAGATGTTCCTCAAGAAATTGTTTTGCATAACCATCAACACCGGCAATTATTGGTTTATAAGTCGCCGCATATTCAAATATCTTTGAAGGCATGACTGTTTTAAAGGCATCGTAATCGTTCAATTGCAAAAAGAGAACGTCGCTGCTTTCATAATATTTAACCAAAGCCATCCTATTCATTGGGTCAATCAGTTTCACATTTTCTATGTGTGCAGTATAGTCCTGCAGTATTTTTTTTCTGCCGCCATCACCGATAATACAGAATTCTATATTTGCGTATTTTTGCGCAATGTGCGGCACGATCTTCTCTAAGCCTTGTCCCTCGCCAATGTTGCCCGTATACGTGAATCTTATTTTTGATTTATCTTTCTCTGCCGAATGATTGCAGCTAAAATTTAGAAACTCTTCATCTATCCCATTAGGATAAAACGAGTACCTTAAATTGTTACCATATTGCGCTTGAAAGTATGGAATAAAACCCTCTGAAACTAAATTAATATTGCAAGCACTGAGGATGGTGTATTTTTCTATGACCGCAAATAATGGAACGAGCAATTGTAGTTTTGAGTCTTTTAAAACGGATGTCATCGTATCCGTAAAGATATCTCGTATGTCCAGATACAGCGGAATCTTTTTTTGTTTTGATATGACAGCACCCAGGAAGGCGCTGAATAACCTGCTGGAGGTGGCAAATATGATGTCGTAATTTTCCCCCCTCACGTAGTGTAATGCTTTCATGAAATAAACGAAAAATGACTGCGCTTGATCAAAAAAACCACTTCCATGAAGAGGTATTTTAATTCTTTTTATTAATACATTATCTTGTGATTCGAGCTCACTGGCATCTATCGCAAATGAACTGTACCTGTTTGGCATAGTGGTAACTACCTCTATGGTATCACCTTCTTTTAAAAGGCTTTTTAATGCCTTTACGAAAGCAGTGGTCCTAAATGAACCGGCACTCAAATCCGGTTCATAATAAAATGATATTATTAATATTTTCATTTATCTCCAATTGAAAACGACGTGTGACGCATTACCATTTAATTGTATTTCCAGACATTGATTTTGATAAGTCATGCCGAATTCAGGGTAATATTTTGCATTGATGATGTTTCCATGACCTTTTATAATATGCCACTTCATTTTTGAACCATTTAACAACTGGATTTCCCCTTGCGATGAGGAATTACAAGGAATTGCTCTGATATTCGGATGAAAGTAAAATCGCCCAACGGCCTCTGAAAATCGTCCTTCAATAACATCACGGACTGTCAATGAATGTTCTTGGAAATGCCATTCCCGCCAATGTACCGGCTTACCGGAAAGTCGCCGATAACCGTCATGGGCGCATCGCACCCTGACAGCACCTTCAGGCGTTTCCTCTATTTCCAGCCCGAATGGCTTTGCCCGTCGTGCCACACGGAAGCTGCCCCAGACCACAGAGGAATCTTTGCTATTGATAACAACCGTATTGTGGGCTGCTGTGCCACGCTGTCGCAGTCTCTCATGTCCTTCATCATAGCGGGACGTGCCGCTGTCTATGATAACTCTTTGATCATACAGAAACATTTCGAAAGTTAGCGTATCCGCATGAGCATGGCCGGGCAGATGATCAGGGCCGATGCAGGCCACATCTAAAATCGCAGTCATGGGTCCGTTGTCCACGCGAATGTAACCAGATGCTTTCAGATGGGTTACCTTTATATGTCCATGAGATAAGGTCTCAATACATGTTTCCATCATTTGTGTTTGTGGCGATGAAGAAACCTCCAGGTCATGAATTCCCAATCTTTCCGAATAGGCATACAGCTCGGCAGGATGAGAAGCAATCCCAAATGCCGCGTCATTGAATAGAGCAATCTGACCATCCGGATGGCACATGATCTTTAACCACACCAGCATCCGCCGCACGGCTTCGATACATACCGGCTCTATTAAAAGGAGCCTTCCCCTCCCCTGGCGGGGGGGGGCTAAGGGAAGGGGAGCGGGAAACGCCCTCATCAAATTAATCAGATCAAGCAGATCCTCCAGAATGATACTGTGGTACATGGTGCTCAGTTCGAAATGCCCGCCGTCTTCCAATATCTGTTCAGACAATTCCCGTTTTAATATCCAGAGCCCCTTATCGATCCATGCATCAGCTTCCCTTCCTTCAAAGAAAATCCCTGCAAATACCAAAGCTTTCGCATTGGCAAACAGGTGGTTTCCCTGTAGGTGAAATTCCATTCGTTTGGCTAGGAATCTTACCTGTACGGCCAAGCTTTTCAGAGCCATTGGCGGCAGTGCATTGTCCGCCAATGCCCACTTGATCCAGTTGACGATCCGCAGGGAAAGAGGGTAGGGCTCCCATCCGTTACCCCTTGCGGGTGGGTTTTCTTCCACCCAGCGCGTTATTAAAGCGCGATGCCAAGTACGGCGTTCAGTAGCCATGGCGGCGTTCAAATCATCAAAATAATGTAAATTGTACAGCCAGAGCTTGGCACAATCAGGACGATTCCAGTCGGCAGCGGAAATAATATCGTGCTCCACATTGAGGAACCGGAACCGGTTGGAGGCAATGAGTGATGGTGATTTCTTTGCCGGAACGTACCAAACACCGGAAAGAGGCCGAATGCAAGGCGGGGGTGTTATATCGGGTTTGGGGTGATAGAGCTTATGCCAGAGACGACCGTAGATTTGAACGGGCCGTAAATAACGCAGGGTGTAAAAGTACCGGGAGGCCTTCAACATCTATACCGAGACATAATGATGTCCGCAATTCTTTCGCTGGCCTTGCCATCCCACAGCGACGGTACGGCACATCTTTTCACGCCACCGTCCAGAATACGATCAACTTCTGATCGCAGGCGTGACATGTCCTGCCCCACGAGGATGTTTGTGCCTATGGATACAGTAACAGGTCGCTCCGTATTTTCGCGTACGGTCAAGCAGGGCACGCCAAGGTAGGTTGTCTCTTCCTGTATGCCACCGGAATCGGTGATCACCAGGTTAGCCCTCTGCTGCAAACTCAAGAAATCAATATATCCGAGAGGCTCTATCATTTGAAAACGACGGTTCTCACTGATCCTTAAGCCTGACTCAGCAATTCGCGCGCGCGTCCGGGGATGAATGGAGAAAATAATATGAATTTTTTTACTTATATCTTCAAGGGTTTCCATGATCTTTGCGAGCATCATCGGTTCATCCACATTGGAGGGCCGGTGCAAAGTGACCAAAACATACGGATGGTCTTCAATCTTTAATGTTGAGCATAGAGCAGGCCATCTCAATCGCGCTTCTGGCAGCAGCCGCACTAAGGTATCAATCATGACATTGCCGACAAAGTGAATCTTCTCAGGTGCGATGCCCTCACGAATCAGGTTTTCATCGCCATCAATGGATGGTGTGAAAAGCAGATCTGCAATCTGATCTGTAACAAGCCGGTTAATCTCTTCCGGCATCGTCCGGTCAAAGGAACGAAGACCAGCCTCCACGTGACCGATGGGAATGAGCAACTTGGCGCATACCAGTGCCGCCGCCAGAGTAGAATTGACATCCCCTGGTACAAGAACCATATCCGGGTTCTCCTCCAAAAGAACGGTTTCCAAGCGTGTCATGATTTGCGCCGTCTGCACCGCATGAGAACCCGATCCAACCCCAAGATTTATATCCGAAGCCGGAATGCCCAACTGCGCAAAGAAGATAGCGGACATGTTAGTATCGTAGTGTTGGCCCGTATGCACAAGAATCTGCCTAACCCCTTTTTTATTCATCAACGCCTTGATGACCGGCGCGATTTTCATGAAATTCGGCCTAGCGCCGACGACATGTAGTATTTTCATAAAGTTAAAGTGATCTTCCTATGCACTTGTCCTATGGGCATAGATTCATTGATGAACGTTACACCTTCACCCACTCTCCCCTCATCAAACTCTCAACAGTAGCAATAGACGCCAGGGTCACATTTTCAATCTCCGCAAATGGTATCAGCGCCTCTCCGCCATGGAGCAGCCGGTCAGTCAGTAGTTTGAACTGGGTTTGATGGCCCTTATCGATGGATGTTTTGAGCCCTTTAAATCCTGAAAAGCCGTAGGCTTCTGTTTTACGGAAATTATCCATGACGGCAATCCGCCCCTGACTGTACACCTCCAACCTCTCCTTGGAATAGGCCTTGTGCCCATTCGCGAAATAATTAACCACACCATTGGAACCATTGGCAAACCGCAACAGAATGGATGCGTTATCCGTATTCATCTTCGTGCCTGGCCCCAGAGCATTCATGCAGACTGCCGCAATAGGATTGCCGGCCAGATAGACCAACAGATCCAAATAATGACAAGCCTCGCCGATGATGCGGCCGCCGCCGATCTCCATATCATGCACCCAAACGGATGGAGGGATGGCCCCGGCATTCATGGTGGCCACCAGATTAACCGGCCCGGGTTGTTCTCCCAGGGCCTTTTTGATGGCCTGAATGTGGGGTGAGAACCGGCGGTTAAACCCAACGGTAAGGCTTTTTTTGACATACTCATAAGCCTTTTTAACCAACTCAAATTCACTACGGCTAAGGGCCAGTGGTTTTTCTACGAACACATCTTTTCCAG